>JBGTIB010000236.1:0-10670 GCA_041745875.1 Flavobacteriales bacterium
GAACGCTGGCTCTGCGCTGCAGGCCTGTGCGAACAACGCCAATGTGCAGCTGAACGGTTCCGTGCTGAATGCAAGCGGTGGCACATGGAGCGGCGCGGGCACCTTCAGCCCTAACGCGAACACGCTGAATGCCATCTACACACCGACAGCGGCCCAGATCGCGGCGGGCAGCGCCACGGTCACGTTGACCAGTACGGGCAACGGCCTGTGCAATCCGGTGAGCAGTACAGTGACGATCACCTTCACGCCAGCACCTGTCGTAGAGGCTGGCGTCTCGCAAACGCTCTGTGCCAACAACGCCGCTGTGCAACTCGCGGGCAGTGTCACCGGTGCTACCGGCGGCAATTGGAGTGGAGGTGCAGGCACCTTCGCACCGAACGCGAACGCACTGAACGGTGTGTACACACCGAGCAGCGCGGAGATCGCTGCGGGCAACCACTGGTTGTACCTCACCTCCACAGGCAACGGCGGATGCAGCTCGGTGCGCGATTCCGTGCAGGTCTTTTTCACACCAGCACCAACGGTGAACGCTGGGCTTGATGCACATGTCTGCGCCAATGCTGCCGATGTGCAACTGAATGGTGTCGTGACGGTCGCAACCGGTGGTGTGTGGAGCGGTGGAGCAGGAAGTTTCAGCCCGAACAACACGGCACTGAACGCGATCTACACGCCAAGCTTGGGCGAGATCGCCGCTGGCCAGGTGAGCTTGACGCTGACCACGACCGGCATCGGCAACTGTACCGCAGTGCAGGATAACATGGTGATCATCATCGATCCTGTACCTGTGGTGAACGCTGGTCCGGATCAAGCGAGCTGCGCGAACAATCCGAACCTGCAACTGAACGGCTTCGTTGGCAACGCACCGGGATCGATCTGGAGTGGTGGCAATGGCATCTATGTCTCGGGTGCAACGGCTACCGCTACGCAGTATCAGCCAACGCCTGATGAGATCGCTGCGGGTTCCATCACCTTCACACTGACCAGCACGGGCACCACCATCTGCAACGCCATGAGCGACCAGATGACGATCACCTTCACCGGTGCGCCGATCGTGGATGCTGGGGCGGATCTGGCGATCTGCTCCAACAACAGCGCGGTGCAATTGAACGGCAACGTGACCAACGCCAACGGTGGTGCATGGTCCGGCGGAAACGGAACCTTCTCGCCCGCCAACAATGTGTTCGCTCCGGTGTACACACCAACCGCTGCGGAAGTGGCAGCAGGCAGCGTGACGTTGACCTTGACGAGCACAGGCAACGGCAACTGCTTCGCGGTGAACGATCAGGTACTGATCTCTTTCACACCGGCACCAGTTGCGAATGCAGGCATCGACCTGGATGTGTGTGTGAACAACCCTGTGGTGGACCTCAGCGGTTCCGTCACCGTGGCAACGGGCGGCGTGTGGAGTGGTGGTCTGGGTGCGTTCACTCCGAATGCAAGCACCCTGAACGCCCAGTACACGCTCACGCCATTCGAGCTGCAACAGGGTAGCGTTACGCTCACGCTGACCAGCACGGGTAACGGCAACTGCCTCGCTGTGAATGATCAGGTGAACATCACCGTGACGCCTGCACCTGTTGTGAATGCTGGTGCGGACATCACCGCCTGCTCCAATGCCTTGCAGGTTCCGCTGAGCGGTACCGTGAGCGCTGGTGCTACCTCCGGGCAATGGAGCACTTCGGGCACGGGCATATTCTCGCCGAGCGCGAACGTGCTGAACGCCACCTACATCGCCAGCAGCCTGGATTCGCTGAACGGCAGTGTGGACCTGACGCTCACCTCCACCAACAATGGCCTCTGCACCAGTGTGAGTGATGTGCTGACACTGACCATCCTGCCGAACGCGATCGCGAACGCTGGGGTGGACCAGACGGTGTGTGCTTCGGAAATGAGCATCACGCTGAACGGCAGCATCTCCGGTAACGCCACACAGGGCACCTGGACCACAACTGGTGCAGGCAGCTTCGCGCCGAATGCGGATGTACAGAACGCGGTGTACACCATTGCGCCAAGCGATGCACAGAACGGCACGGTCACCTTCACTTGGAGCGTGAACAGCTGCGATAACGCCATGGACCAGATGGTGCTGAGCATCACTCCTGAATCCGTCGTTGATGCCGGTGCGGATCAGGTGACCTGCGTGAGCGACTTGAGCATCCTGCTGAACGGTGCGGTGAGCGGTTCTTCTTCCACCGGTGTATGGAGCACGCTCGGCACGGGCAGCTTCCAGAACTCAACTACTGCACTGGCGAACATCTACAACGCCAGCACACAGGATTCGCTGGCCGCTGGTGTGGACCTCGTGCTCACCGCCACCAACACGGGCGTGTGCCCTGTGGCTTCGGATGTGGTACATATCTCCATCCTGCCCTTCGGCACGGTGAACGCGGGCGCCGACTTGAGCTACTGCGCGAACAACGCCAATGTTGCACTGAACGGATCGCTCAATGGCGATGCCACGAACATCCAGTGGAGCACCTCGGGTACGGGTTCCTTCTTCCCGAACAACAGTGTGCTTACGGCCACCTACATCCCGAGTGCGATCGATACCGCCATCGGCAACTTGACGCTGACGTTGAGCGCGTTGAACAGCTGCAACAACGCCAGCGATGCCATGCAGTTGACGCTGACGCCAGCTCCGTTTGTGAACGCTGGTCCGGACCAGACCTACTGCAACCAGGTGACGACGTTCAACTTGAGCGGTGTGGTAAGCGGAGTCACCAACGTGGGCCAGTGGACCACCAACGGCACGGGCACCATCGCCAACGCCGGTTCGCTGAACACCACCTACACCTCCAGCCCGGCCGATGTGGCCAACGGGCAGATCACCTTCACGCTGAGCTCGCTGAACAATGCGAACTGCAACGTTGTGACCGATCAGATGACGATCTACCTGACCAACGGACTGCAGGCCAATGCGGGTCCTGACCAGAGCGTATGCGTAACGAGCACATACGCGCAGTTGCAAGGACAGATCATCAATGGTGCGCCCTCGGGTCAGTGGTCGGCTACCGGTTCCGGCTCCTTCGTGCCAAGCGCCGATGTGCTGAACGCGCAGTACCACTTCTCTTCAGCCGACATTGCCAACGGCAGTGTAGTGCTAACGCTTCTCAGCACCAATACGGGCACTTGTCCAGCGGTGCAGGACCAGATGGTCTTGACCTTCGGCAACAGCAGCTTCGCTTTCGCCGGGGCCGATCAGAACCTATGCGCCAATGCGCCCATCGCGCAGCTCGCAGGCAACGTCAGCGGTGGTGCGCAAGGCAGCGTGTGGAGCAGCAACGGGTCGGGCTTTTTCAGCAATACCACCAACCCGAACGCGACCTATACCATGAGCGGTGCGGACATCGCCAATGGCAGTGTGCAGCTTACACTGACCACCATCACCAACGGCACCTGCGCTGCTGCGAGCGATGTGATGGTCCTCAACGTGCAAGCCCTGCCGAACATCAACGCCGGTAACGACATCGTGGCTTGTAGCGCCGCTCCGGTGCAGATCATCGCCAACGCGGTGAACTCCCCGGGCGGAAGCTGGAGCACCTCGGGCAGCGGCACCTTCCTGGATGCCAATGCGCTTACCACGCTCTACTACCCAAGCGCGGCGGACAGCACGGCTGGTACGGTGACGCTCACCGTGACCACCACTGGCGTTGCACCATGCAGTGCGGTATCCGATGCACTGGTGATCAGCTTTGGTGGCGGCCTGGCTGCTACTGCTGGCGCTGATGTGATCGCGTGCAGCACCGATCCGAACATCACGCTGAACGGTGCGGTGGCCGGTACCACCACCGGACAGTGGAGCACCACCGGCACTGGCTCGTTCACGCCCAGTGCCACGGCGCTCAATGCCACCTACGTACCCGGTCCTGCGGATTTCGTGATCGGCAACGTGTCGCTGATCCTGAGCACCACCAACAACTTGGGCTGTGCTGCTGGCCGCGATACGCTGGTGGTGAGCTACCATGTGCCGCCGACCGTGGATGCTGGAGCCAGCGTGCTGTTGTGCAACGGCCTGGAGGATGTGCAGCTGAACGGCCTTGCGCAGAGCGCGGGTAGTGTGCAGTGGTTCACCACAGGAATGGGCAGCTTCACCCCGACGGCCAATGTGGCCAACGCGGTTTACACGCCCGTGGCCACCGACAGCATCGCAGGTGGGGTGCAATTGATCCTGACCGGTTACGGCACCGGCAATTGCGGGAACCGCAGTGACTCGCTCACGATCGAGATCCGCGCCGCACGAATCGCTCAAGCGGGCAACGACATCAGCTTGTGTGCCGACGGTAACTTCTGGCAGCTGGATGGATCTGTGGCCGGTGTCAGTGGGGGCCAATGGAACACTACGGGAACCGGCACCTTCCTGCCCAGCCCCACCGCGCTCAACGCCACCTATGTACCGAGCCCCACCGACCTGGTATTCCCGCAACTGCAGTTCGTGCTGGCCACCACGGATAATCTGGGCTGCCCGGCGCATACGGACACCATGGTGGTGAACCTGCAGGCGCCACCGACCGTGGATGCCGGACAGGACATCAACGTGTGCGATGCGAACGCTCCAATTGATCTGAGCGGCTCCTTCACGGGTGCTGATGGGGTGCTTTGGACCTCCAACGGATCCGGTGTGTTCCTGCCTACGAACACGGTTGCGACCGCCTCTTACCAGCCTGGACCAACGGATGAGCAGAACGGAACGGTGCGCATGATCCTCACTACCACGGGGAATGGTTCCTGCGCAGCAGCGAGCGACACCTTGTTCCTCTCGTTCGTGAATCCACTACAGGCCTCGTTCAGTGTGAGCAACGCCTGTGCGGGATCGCAAACGCTGTTCACCAGCACCAGCACGACCACGGGTTCGCCGATCATCGGGTGGACGTGGAGCTTCAGCAATGGTGCAACGGGTGTAGGTCCGCAAACAAGCACTTCATTCGACACCGCGGGCCAGCATAGCGCCACCCTCACGGTCTTCGCGCAGAACGGTTGCAGCATTACCACCACCCAGGTCTTCGACATCCTGGATGCACCGGTCGCCGGCTTCAGTATCAATGGTGAGCTATTCACTGATACCCCGATCGAGTTCACGGACATCTCAGTTGGCGCCACCAACTGGCACTATGACTTTGGAGATGGTAATGGCGCGATCATCGCGGAACCGGTCCATGAGTACACCGAGGCTGGTCAGTACATCATCGTACAAACGGTGAGCAATGCCGCAGGCTGCACCGACCGCGATTCGCTGCTCATCACCATCGAGGAGAAGGACATCCTGCCACCGAAGTTGCCCAACGCATTCAGTCCGAACGGCGATGGCGTGAACGATGTGTTCATCGTGCGGGGTGGGCCCTTCGAGACCATGGACCTGCGTATCTACAACGGCTGGGGTGAAATCATCTTCCAGACCAACGATCCTGAAGCGGGATGGGATGGGACATTCAAAGGCAAGCCCGAGATCAACGGTGTCTATGTGTACTCCGTGGTCGCCACATCGGTGGATGGGAGAGAACACGATCGTTCGGGAAAAGTGACCCTGATCCGTTAAGCAGAAACCTGAGCAACCATGAGAACCAACAAGACCTTCACGTTCCTGATCCTCGCTTTGTGCGGGACAGGGGCGCTACGTGCCCAGGATGGCCAGCTATCGCAGTACGAAGCTGCGCCGGTGCTATTGAACCCGGCATTGACCGGCATGTACGAGAACGCGGAATTCCGCATGGGTTCGAACCTGCGCAGCCAGTGGAACAGATTGTCGAGCAACTTCCTGACCACAGCCTTCGCGTACGACATGTCCATGAACAAGCAGTACGGTTTCGGCATGTACCTGAGCAACTACAACATGGCCGGCATCATGAACGCGTTCCAGGTCGGGGCCTCCGGGGCATACAATGTCTCCGACCCCAAGGCACACCATACGCTTTCGGCCGGGGTGCATCTGGGGCTCATCTACAAGAAGATCAATGACCAGAACTTGATCTGGGATGCACAGTATGACAATGGTAACTTCAATTCGGACTTGCCATCCGGGGAGTTTTTCGAACGCGGCGCACGGCTCATGCCGGATGTGTCGATCGGTATCGCGTATCGCTCCACCAGCCCGCGCAAACGCTTGAACCCCTTTGCCAATTTCGCCCTGTTCCATGTGACCACTCCGGACGAATCGATCTTGCGCACCACCAAGAGCGATCTACCCATCCGGTATTCCGTCAATGGCGGTGTGCGTGTGGCGGTGAATGAGCAGTTCGCCCTGATCCCCCAAGGCTTGTACATGCGACAGGGGGCGGATCAGCAGATCCACGCGGGCATGATGAGTGAATTCGCCATCGCTGGATCGGTGTACAGCGCACTGTGTGGTGCATCATACAGGTGGAACGATGCGATCGTCGCCCATGTCGGCATGAAGCATCGCGGTAGCGTCTATCGCTTCAGCTACGATGTGAACGTCTCCCCTTTGGGAACCTACACCAACAACAATGGGGCGTTCGAGTTCGCCATCATTTACTACGGAACTCACTCGGGTCGAGAGCGCAGGGTGAATACCACTTCGTTCTAGTCGGAGGCGACTTGATGACAAGAAGTCCCTAATTCATAGGGATCCACCTCCGTCAACCCTTCAGCGCCTCCGCGCCACCCACGATCTCTCCGCCTACGCTAAAGCTTCGGCGCATGAACGAGATCAGCCTTTGAGGGCTTCCGCGCCACCCACGATCTCCAGGATCTCGCCCGTGATCGCTGCCTGACGTGCCTTGTTGTAGGAGAGCTTCAACTCCTTGATCAAGGAATCTGCGTTGTCGGTGGCCTTGTGCATGGCGGTCATGCGGGCACCGTGCTCTGCGGCGTTGCTGTCCAGCAGCGCCTTGTAGAGTTGGATCTTCAGGCTCTTGGGAATGATCTGTTCCACGATGGTGGCGCGATCGGGTTCCATGATGTACTCCGCCTTCGCACCGTGTGCTTCGGCGGACGCCGTCCCTTCGGCGGATATTATGGGCAGGTACTGCTCTTCCGTGGTGATCTGCACCGCGGCATTCTTGAACTTGTTGTAGAAGATCACCACGCGATCGTACTGGCCTTCGGCGTAGGCGGCCATGATCAGTTCGGCCACGGGTGCCACTTTCTCGAAGTTGAGCCCATCGTAGAGGTGGGCCAGGTCAGTGGGCATGCCAGCAGCGAGCATGCCACTGCGTCGGTACATGTCAGCAGCCTTCTTGCCGATGGGCATCACGGAGATCTCGTGGCCTTGTTCCCTGGCATCCGCGACGGCTTTGCGCACCAAGCGGAACACCTGCGTGTTGAAGGCACCGGCCAGACCGCGGTTGGAGACGATGGGCACGAAGAGCACCTTCTTCACCTCACGCTGTACGCTGTACTTGCCTTCGTTGCTGTCCAGGCTGGCGCTCACATTGCTCAGGATGGTCTGCAGCTTCTCGGCATAGGGACGCATACGGATAATGGCGTCCTGGGCACGACGCAGCTTCGCCGCACTCACCATTTTCATGGCGGCGGTGATCTGCTTGGTGCTGTTGACCGAGACGATCCGGTTGCGTACCTCCTTCAGACTGCCCATTCTTGCGTGCTTATCAGCGTTGTGCGGGTGCTGCTGTTTCGGCGTGAGAGGTCGACCCAATGGGTCGACGCTACACGTGTTCCACTATTAATTATCGAGGCTTTTCACCAGGTCCGCTGCCACTTTCTCAAGGGTATCGGTGATCTGGTCGTTGTACTCGCCACGCTTCAGGGCGGCAAGGGTATCAGCGTGTTTGTTGCGGAGCATGGTCAGGAATTCGTCCTGGAACTGCTTCACGTTCTTCACAGGGATCTTTGTCAACAGGCCCTTCACACCGCAGTAGATGATGGCGATCTGCTCCTCCACACGCATCGGGCTGTTCTCGGCCTGCTTCAGGATCTCCACGTTGCGGGCGCCCTTGTCCAGTACGGCTTTGGTGGCTGCATCGAGGTCGGAACCGAACTTGCTGAAAGCCTCCAGTTCGCGGTACTGGGCCTGGTCAAGCTTCAGTGTACCGGCCACCTTCTTCATGGATTTGATCTGCGCATTACCACCCACGCGGCTCACGCTGATACCCACGTTGATGGCGGGGCGCACACCGCTGAGGAAGAGGTTGCTCTCAAGGAAGATCTGCCCGTCGGTGATCGAGATCACGTTGGTAGGGATGTAGGCGGAAACGTCGCCGGCCTGTGTTTCGATGATCGGCAGTGCCGTCAACGAACCACCGCCAACCACTTTGCCTTTTAGACTTTCGGGCAGGTCGTTCATCTCGGAGGCCACCTTGTTATCGCCGGTGATCTTGGCCGCACGCTCCAGCAAACGGCTGTGCAGGTAGAACACGTCACCGGGGTAGGCTTCGCGTCCTGGTGGGCGACGCAGCAGCAGCGATACCTCGCGGTAGGCCACGGCCTGCTTGGAAAGGTCATCGAACACGATCAGCGCCGGACGACCGGTGTCGCGGAAGTACTCGCCGATGGCCGCACCGGTGAAGGGTGCGTAGAACTGCATGGGAGCGGGATCGCTGGCGTTGGCGGCCACCACCGTGGTGTAGGCCATGGCGCCGTTCTCCTCCAACACCTTCACGGTACCGGCCACGGTGCTGCCCTTCTGGCCGATGGCCACGTAGATGCAGTACACAGGCTTGCCGGCCTCGTAGAATTCCTTCTGATTGATGATGGTGTCGATCGCCACCGTGCTCTTGCCGGTCTGGCGGTCACCGATGATCAGTTCGCGCTGGCCACGGCCGATGGGGATCATGGCGTCAACGGCCTTGATACCGGTCTGCAGCGGCTCCTTCACGGGCTCGCGGTAGATCACACCGGGTGCCTTGCGCTCGATGGGCATCTCGAACAGCTCGCCGCCGATCGGGCCTTTGCCGTCGATGGGTTCGCCGAGGGTGTTCACCACACGACCCACCATCTCCTCGCCCACGTTGATGGAGGCGATGCGCTTGGTGCGCTTCACGGTGTCACCCTCCTTGATGCCCACACTGGGACCCAGGAGCACGGCACCCACGTTGTCCTCCTCCAGGTTCAGTACGATGCCGCGCAGACCACTGGGGAATTCGATCAGTTCGCCGCTTTGCACGCCGCGCAGACCGTAGATGCGGGCGATGCCATCACCTACCTGCAGCACGGTACCGACCTCTTCGAGTTCGGCCTCGCTGCGGAAGCCTGCGAGTTCTTGTTTGAGGATCGCCGATACTTCGGCGGGTTTCACTTCGGCCATGGCCTTGTTGCTTTAGATCGCGGGGATGTACGGGTTCTTGGAGAATTCGCGGCGCAGGTCGGCGAGGCGGCGGCTCACGGTGCCGTCGTACTGCTCATCGCCGATGCGGATGCTCAGGCCGCCGATCAGGGCGGGATCGACCTTCTCCTGCAGGTCGATCGTTTTGCCAGGGTGCTGCTTCTTGGCGAGGGCGATCACTTGGGCGCGGGTATCCGCATTCAGCGCAACAGCGCTGGTGACCACGGCGGTCATGATGTTCTGGTCCACCTTGAACAGTTCGGTGAAGGCGGCGGCCACATCGGGCAACAACGCCTCGCGGCCCTTGCGCACCAGGATATCCATGTATGCGAGCGTGATCGCACCCACCTTCTCGCCGAAGATGCCTTTGAGGATGCGGCCTTTGGCATCGGACTTCACCACCGGGCTTTTCAGGATCACCACCAACTCGCGGTTCTCTTCGCAAGTGCTGGCCACCAGGCGCATGTCGGCCTGCATCGCGTCCAGCTGACCCTTTTCCCGGGCCATGTCCATCAGCGATCGGGCGTAACGATATGCGACCGGTGCGAGGTTCCTCATGACTTGCGCAGCTCGGCTTCGGTCATCACCTTGTCCACCAACGACTGTTGTGCAGCACTATCAGCGAGCTTCTCCTTGAGGATCACCTCGGCCACCTGGATGCTGAGCTCGGCGAGTTGGTTCTTCATCTCCACGATGGCGGCCTTCTTCTCGTTCTGGATGTCGGCCCGGGCGCGTGCCAGCATGGCATCGGCCTCGGCCTTGGCGCGCTCCTTGGCCAGCGCGATCTCCTTGTCGCGGATGTCGCGCGCCTCCTTCAGCAGCACCTCTCGCTCTTCGCGTGCCCCACGCTCCAGGTCGGCGTGACGTGCGCTCATGGCGGCGATCTCCTCACGCGCTTTCTTGGCCTCGTTCAATGCGTCGGCGATGGAAGCTTCGCGCTCCTTCAGACCATTGAGGATGGGCTTCCAGGCGAATTTGGCCAGGATGAAGAGCACTACCAGGAACGATAGCGTCATCCAGAAGATGAGCCCGAAGGAAGGCTCCACGAGACTCGCGAGCAGCATGCGCGGAAGGGGTTAGGGGTTGAAGAGAGAAGAACGTACTACACCCTTAGAGGGCGGCAGCAGGCTCCACGTAGTCCTTCAGCACCACCAGCAGACCCACCACCATGGCGAAGAAGGCGGCACCTTCAACGAGAGCGGCGGTAAGGATCATGTTGGCGCGCAAGTCGTTCATGGCTTCCGGCTGGCGTGCCATGGCTTGAACGGCGTCGCCGCCAATGCGGCCGATGCCAACACCGGCACCAAGGGCTGCCAGGCCGGCACCAAGGGCTGCGATGCCGTAACCCATGCCGAGGTCGAGAAGAACTGTGAGGAACATTTGCGTGTGGTTTTTGGGGATGTGCGTTGTCAGTGGTGATGTGGTTCCTCCA
>JBGTIB010000237.1:0-19676 GCA_041745875.1 Flavobacteriales bacterium
GGCCGTCCATCTTGGGCATCTTGATGTCGCACAGCACCAGGTCGAAGCGGCCCTTCTTCGCCTTGTCCAGCCCGGTGGCGCCATCCTCGGCCTCTTCCACCTTGTGGCCTTCGTGCTCCAGGATCTCGCGCAGGGCGTAGCGGATCGCTTTTTCGTCGTCGATGATGAGGATGTTGGCCATGGTGTCTGTGGGAATTGCGGGCAAAGATGCACAACGGGCTGTACTTCCGGGAGTGAGGTATGAACCCGCAACACCGCACCACGGGGTTTTGCGCATATCTTTCAAACCGAGATACCCGACGCACCCGGACCGATCACAAGAGATCCCTGTGGACATGAAGAACCTTCTCCTCGCCGTATTGGTGCTATGGTCTTACCTGCCCGCAACAGCGCAGTTGGTAACGATCCCGGACCCGGTGTTCGTGACTTTCTTGACCGATAGTTTTCCGGATTGCATGAACGGCGACCAGTTGGATACCCAGTGTCCAGATGTGCTGAATGCGGATTCGTTGCACGTGACAGGCGGCTTCTGGTTATCAGACCTGACCGGTATCGAACACTTCGTGAACCTTGAATGGTTAATGATCGGGGGAGAAAATCTCACTACGGTGCCGGCGCTGCCACCACAACTTTTGGAGCTTTGGTGTATTGGCAGCGGTCTTACCTCATTGCCAGCCTTGCCCCCTTCGCTTGAAACTCTGGACTGCCAATGGAACGAGGAACTCACTACGCTTCCGGAATTACCCACCTCCCTCACCCATTTGATTTGCCCGAACAACGAAAACCTCACCTCGCTGCCGGAGTTGCCCGCATCGCTCACGGCTCTACATTGCTGGCACAACGAAAACCTCACCTCCCTCCCGGAATTACCCGCGTCGCTGGAGATCCTGGCATGTTACTACTGCCCCCTAGGCGTGTTGCCCGAATTACCTCCTGGCTTGCTCATGTTGTACTGTGGGGTCAACCAACTCACTTTGCTGCCGGAGTTGCCTGCTTCCTTGGTAAGACTGGATTGCGGGTTCAACTACGATCTCGCCGCGCTGCCAGCATTGCCCGCTTCACTCGAATGGCTCATTTGTAATAACACCAGCCTCGTAGAGCTTCCTGAATTACCTGGGTCCCTCACGCGGCTGGTATGCAACTACAGTCAATTGGATTGCCTTCCCCCTTTGCCGATGTCGTTAGAGGTCGGTACTTTGGAAAACTTCGACATTTCCAACAACCCCTTCACCTGCCTGCCGAATTACGTGCCGGCCATGAGCGGACCTGACAACGCGCAGTGGCTCAGCTACCCCTTGTGTGATCTGGCCGACCTGGACAATAACCCATACGGCTGTGGCAATGAAGGCGGTATCCGGGGAACGGTGTTCTTCGACTTGGACCAGGATTGCGCGCTGGATGCCGGCGAGCCAGGCATTGCCAATGTTGCCATGAGGCTTCTGGACGACCAGGGGGACCAGTTGGCCTTGACTTCGACCTTGGCTAACACGCGCTACTACTTCATGGTGGAAGAGGGAGCGTACAGCGTGCAGATGGTCACTGCGGACATGCCCTTTCAGGTTTTCTGTGCTGTGCCGGGCGATCTTCAGGATGTCACGTTGACCGCAGGGGACCCTTATGCCCATGGTGTGGATTTCGCTGTGGGATGCCAGTACGATCTCGGGGTGCAGTCGGTGGTCACCACCGGATTGGTGTTCCCGGGGCAGGTGCATACACTTCGGGTCGCGGCGGGGGCGCTGTCGGCATGGAATGGCCTTCAATGTGCGAACGCTGTAAGCGGAACGGTCACGGTGCACTTGGATGGCCCTGTGAGCTATGTGGGGCCGGCACAGGGCGCGCTCACTCCCACGGAGACCGGGCCGCTGCAATTCACATACACCATCGCTGACTTCGGATCGGTGAACTTGCAGCAGGACTTCCGCCTGCAGTTGGAGACCGACACCACGGCCCTGGCCGGTGACCTGGTCTGCGTGAACGTGTTGGTGGAACCCGTTGCCGGGGACAACAACCCGGATAACAACGCATACACCCAATGCCACCCTGTGGTCAACTCATACGACCCCAACATCAAGCAGGTGTGGCCGATGGATGTGGAGCCGGGCTTCGATGGCTACTTCACCTACACCATCTATTTCCAGAACACGGGTTCGGCACCTGCCTTCAATATCCGCCTGGCCGATACACTGGACACTAATTTGGACCTGGGCACCTTCGCGGTGAGCAGCTACAGCCACCCGGTGCTCACCTACCTCAGCGGCAACCTGCTCACCTTCCGCTTCAACAACATCATGCTGCCCGATAGCACCAGCGACCCTGATGGCAGCATCGGGTATGTGCAGTACCGGATCAAGCCACTGCCCGGCATGCCGTTGGGCACGGTGATCGAGAACACGGCGCACATCTTCTTCGACTTCAATAATGCGATCGTGACCAACACCACGCAGAATTTGTTCACGACCACAACGGGTGTGGACGAGCGACTGGCACTGGACGTACACGTGTTCCCCAATCCCGGCAGTGGGTTGTACCAGGTGGTGATGCGCGCGAGCGATGGGCCGGTGTGGTTGGAAGTGCGCGACCTGGCCGGCCGGCGGGTGGCGGAGCAGTGGATGATCGGTACGCAGGCAGTGCTTGATCTGGAAGCGCAGCCGGCAGGGATGTACCTGCTGCGGGTGTGGAGCGATGGCGGCAGCCGACCAATAAAGCTGATCAAGCAGTGAACGAACAAAGCGATCAATTCCGACCCATGAGCGTGCTGACCATGATGAGATCCCTACTCCCGCTCGCGATGCTTTGTCTGTCGCTAACGTCGGCCGCCCAGTGGGTGACGATACCCGATCCGGCGTTCGTGAGCAAGCTCTATGATGAGTTCCCCGATTGTATGTTCGAGGACCAGTTGGATACCAGCTGCCCCGATGTGCTGACCGCGACGGATCTCGACCTGATCAGTGCCGGCATCACCGACCTCACGGGGATCGAGTATTTCACCAGCCTGTCCCATCTGTACTGCGATGACAATGCATTGACGCAACTCCCCGAGCTGCCGCCCACCTTGACGGTGCTTTGGTGCGGGCTCAACATGCTCACTTCCCTTCCCGAGCTGCCACCGGGCCTCACCACCTTGGTCTGTCCCGCCAATGCACTTACCGACCTGCCCGAACTGCCTGCCACACTGAGCTGGTTGGATGTCTCCTACAGCGTGCTTACGGATCTGCCGGCGCTGCCAGCGGCGCTGACTTACCTGGACTGCAGGGACAACAGCTTGCAGGACCTTCCAACGTTGCCCGATGCACTGCTGGAACTATATGTCAGCATGAACACGGTCGCTGCGTTGCCCGCCCTTCCTGCTTCCCTGACCATGCTGGAATGCGACCTCAATGCATTGACCGCCCTGCCCGCCCTGCCACCCGCGCTCACACGCTTGACGTGCCGTGACAATGGGATCACCACGTTGCCACCGTTGCCATCCGCATTGTTCGAGTTGGCCTGCAGCGGCAACCCGATCTCCTCCCTGCCGGCGCTTCCGTCCACTTTGGTGTTGCTGGAAAGCGACGACTGCGTGCTCACCGCCATCCCTGCGTTGCCCGCCGGGCTGGAGCTTTTGCGCTGTGCCTCGAACGACCTCACCGAACTGACTCCCTTGCCCACGGGCCTGCTCGCATTGCTTTGCCAGGACAACGCACTCACCTGCCTGCCCACCCTGCCCGCGAGCCTGGTCGCCAATTCGTTCAGCAGCTTCAACATTGCCAACAACCCCTTCACCTGCCTGCCCAACACCGTACCGGCCATGAGCGGCCCCAATGCCAGTTGGTTGGACCTTCCGATCTGCGACCTCACCGATCTGGCCAACAATCCCTATGGATGCACCGGGTTTGCTGGCATCGTGGGAACGGTGTTCGACGATGCGAACGGCAACTGCATGCAGGGCGCAGGTGAACCAGGCCTGGTGGGTATCACCATGAAACTGCTCGATGTTCAGGGTGAGCTGCTCGCCATGACCACTACGCAAGCGGATGGGCAGTACCACTTTGTTGCCGAAGCGGGTGAATACACCGTGCAGCTGGTCACGGCGGACATGTCATACATGTCCTCGTGTACGCTGCCAGGCGCTGCGCAGGAGGTGGTGCTCAGTGCTGCCGATCCAACGGGGGCAGGTGTGGACTTCGACGTGACATGCCAGCCCGGTTTTGATGTGGGCGTGGCATCGGTGGCGGCCACAGGCTGGGTATTCCCCTTCCAGACCCATACGGTTCGCGTCATCGCCGGTGATCTGATCAGCGCGTATGGCCTGCAGTGCACCGCAGGGATCGGGGGCACGGTCACGGTGGAAGTGGACGGGCCGGTGGAATACCTGCAACCCGCACCCGGTTCCCTCACGCCAACGATCACCGGCGCCATGCAGTTCACCTACACCATCCCCGACTTCTCTGCCGTGGACAACCAGCAGGACTTCCGCCTGGTATTTCGCGCTGACAGCACCGCGCAGTCCGGCGATCTGGTGTGCGCCAACGTGGTGGTCGATCCACTGGCCGGCGACAACGTTCCGGCGAACAATACCAGCAGCTACTGCTACGATGTGGTGAACTCCTACGATCCCAACATCAAGCAGGTATGGCCGGGTGATGTGACAGTAGGCTACACGGACCCCTTCACCTACACCATCTACTTCCAGAACACAGGTTCTGCACCGGCCTTCAACATCCGCCTGGCCGATACGCTGGACACCAACCTGGACTTGAACAGCTTCATGGTCACGGGTCACAGTCACCCCGTGTTGACCTATCTGCAAGGCAACGTGCTCACCTTCCGTTTCAACAACATCATGTTGCCGGACAGCACCACCGATCCGGAGGGCAGCATCGGCTATGTGCAGTACCGCATCAAGCCACTGCCCGGCCTGCCGGTGGGCACCGTGATCGAGAACACAACGCACATCTACTTCGACTTCAACGAGGCGATAGTGACCAATACCACGCAGAACGAGTTTGTGACCGAGGCGAGCGTGGAGGAGATCTCGGCGCTGGGCCTGCAGGTGTTCCCGAATCCGGGCAACGGGATATACCAAGTCAAAATGAACACCACGTTCGTTGGACCCACGCTGCTGGAGGTGTATGATCTGGCAGGGATACGTGTAGCTGAGCAGCGGGCGAGAGGTGCGCTAAGCGTGCTGGACCTCAGTGGTCAGTCCACAGGTTTGTACTTGCTGCGGGTTTGGAATGAACGCGGTAGTGAGGTGGTGAAGTTGGTGAAGCAATAAGCAAGAATGCCTAATGTGGCGGAACGAATTGTGATCGATCATTGGAGGGAGGATCACGTTCTCTACGAGCAACTATGATGGCAACATACCGTCTTGTTGATAGGACCCAGGATGCGCGGAAGGAACCGACACTTCCGCAATGCACACATTTGTACTTCGGCACGAACAAGACTTAATTCGCGAGCCATCCATGAAACATTGGCAGAGCATACTACTGACCATGGCGCCCTGTCTTTTCCTGCTCGCACATGCCGAACGTGCTTGGGCACAAGGGAATTTCAATGTTACGGTAGTGGCGTATACCGCTTGTTGGGATGATGGGTACTCGGATTACTCGATGACCGTGATCGACCCGACCTACCCGATCGTTATCCAATGGGCCGATGATCCACCCAACATCGCCAACAACGATGCCGAATACCAGATGTACAGAGGCTACTCTTTGGGAGGTCCAGGTTGGGGTTGGATGGATGGAGCCAGTGTCACCGTCACGAACGGCGATGGCGTGATCAAGTCGGCGTGGGCCCAACCCTATGTGATCAGCGCTCCTGGAGAAATGAATTTTGATCATACGGTGCATCCGTATGCTCCTGGGGATCCGATACGGGGTATGGTCAGTATGAGCGAAACCTATTCCATTACGATGGATGGTCCTGGTTACACATGGTTGTCCCCCCCTTGTTCCCAAGGCAATCTTCCACAGGAGTGCTGGGGTAATTGGCAAATTGATAATGTGCCTCCCGGCACGGTGCTCTATGTGAGTGGCTACAATGGCTGTGGGGACGGCAGCTCAGAAATGTCGATAACGATCGGAGGGCCCACTGTACTCCCCGCGATCCAGTTGGTGGATGTCGAAGGATCGTGTTCCAACGCGCCCACCGGACGTATCACCGTGGTAACGGCGGCTACCGTGCCGGGTCCCTGGCCTGGTACGGGTGGGGAGCTATGGCGCAAGAACGCTACGGGTGGTAATTGGTTGACTACCGGCGTTTCGCTTTCGCCCGGCGCGATCGGCACCATAGAGCAGGTGCCTGCGGGCTCCTGGTGGGTCAGGATCCAGGATGGCCCCCAAATGATCGGCGATTCGGTGCTGGCGGTGGTGCCCTCGGTGGGAGGAACCTGCGGAAGGGCCCGGGCCAGGGCATGGCTGGATGCGAACGAGAATTGCTTGTTCAACGGCGGTGAAACGCCATTGAGCAATGCGGTGATCGAAGTGTTGCCAGGCCCTGTTTATACCAACACATTTGGCGGAGGCTATACGTATCCGTTGGTGCTAGCAACCGGCACCTATACGGCCTCCATGTCCCATCCCCAAGCACAGGCCACTTGCGGTGCCGACCCGGTCACCTTCACGATCACGGGTGCCGCTGGGGTGGAGACCTTCAACTTCCCCTCGGAAGCCACTGTGCCCATGGATCTGAGGTTGGGCATGATACATAGTGCCGCCAGGGTCGGTTTCCTATACAGAGTGCGGTTCTTTGCTCGCAACTTGGGGCCTTTGCCCACCGGGGACTGGACCCTGAGCGCGGAGTTCGACCCGGTGCTGGAGTTCGTGTCCGCCGATCCTTTGGATGGGTTCAGCATCCAGGGCAACACCCTCACCTGGCAACTGCCCTCGCTGGCACCATACGGCGAGCGTTCGTTCGTGGTGGACTTCCAGGTACCTGCCGATGTGGGCCTGCTGGGGAGTATGGTCACCGTATCGGCGGTGGCCGAAACGACCAATGAGGACGGGGACCTGAGCAACAACAGCGCATCGGTGCAGGAGGTGATCACCGGCGCATACGACCCCAACGACAAGCTGGCCCGGACAAGCAGTGGCAGTGACACTTGGTGGACCCCCGGCGAGGACCAGTGGGTCGATTACACGATCCGTTTCCAGAACACCGGCACGGACACGGCCTTCAACGTGCTGATCATCGATACGCTGCCGCCGCAATTGGATCCGGCCAGCCTCGATATCCTCGGCGCCTCACACACTTTCGTCTGGATGATCAAGGGTTCCGGCATCCTCAAGTTCGCCTTCCCGGACATCATGCTCCCGGACAGCAATGTGAACGAAGCGCTCAGCCATGGACTGGTCTCCTTCCGGATCCGAATGCGTGATGGCTTCATGACCGAGCCTGGCGATGAGGTGGAGAACCTGGCGGGCATCTACTTCGACTTCAACCCACCGATCATCACCGACCCTTGTGTGCTTTCGGTGCCGATACCACCTGAGGCGGTCCTGCTGGACGTACGCGTGTTCCTGGGTGGTCCCTACGATGCGGGCACGGGCCTGATGCATGACGACCTGCGGGTACAGGGCTTGCTGCCCTTGCAGGAGCCTTACACGGCCCTGGGCTACATCTTCCCCGAGGGTGGGGGTGGTGAAAGCGTACATCCAGATGTGCTGGCAGTTGAAGGCCCGGGTGCTATTGTGGATTGGGTGGTGCTGGAACTGCGGGGCATAATTGATGCATCGATCGTTTATCACGCACGGGCCGCGCTGCTGCGGCGCGATGGCCAGGTGGTGGATACCGACGGCCTATCGCCCGTGCTGATCCCTGCCATCGGCGCGTGGTTCATGGTCGCGGTACACCACCGCAATCACCTCGGGGTGCGCACCTACTATGAGCAGGAGATGTTTGATGTCGGCTCCGGCCTGGTGGCATCATTCGACTTCACGGTGGACCCGCCGGCCTTCATCCATGGCAATGAACCGGTGAACGCGGTGGGCGGCGTCAGCGTGCTCTGGCCGGGTGATGTGAACAGCGATGGCTTGGTGAAGTACACCGGTGCGGACAACGACCGGGATGTGATCCTTGTGGCGATCGGTGGCATGCAGCCGACCGCAGTGGTCAGTGGGGTCTATGATCCTGCTGACGTGAACCTCGATGGCGCGATCAAGTACGTGGGTGCGGACAACGACCGGGATATGATGCTGCAGACGATCGGTGGGGCCATACCAACGGCTGTAAAGGTGGGGCAGGTACCATAGTAGCCGCCGATCCCAATACGGAGCAGCCAACCTTGAATGGCGTGGTGAATGGCAGGCACATGGCTGGTGCCAAGACTACACTTCCACTATCTTGCGGCGACACCGCTCAACTCCGCTCATGCTCCTTCGTTCCGTACTGTTCCCCGTATTGCTTGTCGTGCTTGGTGCCACCGGTCTTCGGGCCCAGCAGGACCCTGGTATCATCCCGGGCGACATCCTGGTGATGCTTACGCCCGAGGGCCGCGCACAGTCCATCGCTGAGGACCTGCGCACCCTGGATGGTGTGCCCAGCGGTTTGCGTGTGGACCATGAGGTCAGTGGGCCCATGCGCATCTGGCTGCTGAAGTTCGATGCGTCGTCAATGGCTCAAGATAGAATGCTGTCCGCCATCAAGCGGCACCCGATGGTGATGATGGCACAGAACGACCACCCCGTCACCTTCCGGCAGATCCCCAACGACACGCAATACGGTCAGCAATGGCACCATCCCAACATCGGGAGCCCCGGGGCCTGGGATGTCTCCACAGGTGGTACCACAGCCACCGGCGATGAGATCGTGGTCTGCATCATCGAGGGCGCGAACCTGCTACATACCGATCTGGCGGCGAACCGTTGGTTGAACACCGCTGAGATCCCTGGCAACGGGATCGACGATGATGGCAATGGCTATGTGGACGACCACCGCGGATGGAACCCACCGAACAACAACGATAACGTGTACAGTGGGAGCCATGGCACCAACGTGGCGGGCATGATCGGCGCAGTGGGCAACAATGGGATCGGTGTTGCCGGTGCCAACTGGAACGTGAAGATGATGGTGGTCACCGTGGGCAGCCTCTCCCAGGCCAATGTGATCGCCAGCTACACCTATCCATTGCTCATGCGGCGTCGCTATAACGACAGCAATGGTGCGCAGGGAGCTTTCGTGGTGGCGACCAATGCCAGTTGGGGCATTGACAATGCAAATCCGAACAACTATCCACTGTGGTGCGCCATCTACGATACGCTGGGCACTGAGGGCATACTGAATTGCGGGGCCACTGCGAACAACAATGTGAACGTGGATGTGGTGGGGGACATGCCCACGGCCTGTCCGAGCCCCTTCATGGTGAGCGTAACGGCCACCAATAGCAGCAACAACCGCACGTTCAGTGGTTATGGTGCGAACACCATCGATGTGGGTGCACCCGGCGAAGCTGTGCGCACAACCAGTGGAAGTACCGGCTACACCACCACCAGTGGCACTTCATTCGCGAGTCCGCTCACTGCGGGGGTCATCGGGCTGCTCTACAGCGCTCCGTGCCCCAGCCTGATGGGCCTGGTGCAGAGCGACCCGATGGCCGGCGCCATGTACGTGCGCCAGAAGTTGTTCCAAGGTGTGGATATCGTAGGCAACCTGGCTGGCCAGACCGTGACCGGTGGTCGCATCAACGCCAACAACAGCATGCAGCTGATCATGTCGGAATGCGGAGGAAGTTTCTGTCCCGTTCCTGGTGGACTTCAAGCGGAAGAGGATGGCCCCACGGCGGTCACACTGAACTGGACCGGCAGTGCCGGACAGGTCTTCAACCTGCGTTACCGCCCGGTCGGTGGAGCACAGTGGACGGAGGTGAATGGCCTTACGAGCACCTCTTACCCGTTGACCGGTCTGCAAGCCTGCGGCAGCTACGAGTATGCCGTTCAGCGTGTATGCGCTCCCGGCGAGCTCAGTGGTTTCAGCACCTCTGTGGAATGGACCCTGCCCGGCTGCTGCACGCCGGTCACCGTAGTTATCGCAACGGACCGATGGGGTGCCGAGACCACGTGGAGCATCACCGATGGGAACACCATATTCGCCAGTGGCGGCCCGTACACCAATGCCGGGTCGAACGGTGTCTACCCACGGCCTTCGGTGGAAGTTTGCCTGCCCGATGGTTGTTACAACCTGGTGGTGAACGACAGTTATGGCGATGGTATGTGCTGCCAGTATGGGGCCGGCTCCATTGTCGTGGAGGATGCCGATGGGCAGGTCCTTGCATCCGCAGCCAGCTTCACATACCAGCAGGTCGTGCCCTTCTGTGTGGCCAGCACGGTGAGGCTTTCGTTGCGTGCCATCCTGCAAGGAGCCTTCGATGGCCAGCTGATGCGTGATGACCTTCGCCAGCTTGTTGATTTTCCCTTGACCGAGCCTTACACGGACATGGGCTACGACCAGGTATTGGATGGAGGCGGTGAGAGCACCTCGCCCGCCATTCTGAATGTCGTGGGGAACGATGCCGTGGTGGATTGGGTGCGGATCGAACTGCGTGATGCGACCAACCCCACCGTGGTGGTGGCCACCCGCCAGGCGCTGTTGCAACGCGATGGCGATGTGGTCGATGCATCGGATGGTGTGTCACCAGTTTCCTTCAACGTACCTCCGGGTGAGCATCATGTGCTGCTCGAGCACCGCAACCATCTGGGCGTGATGACGGCCGCCCCCGTTCTACTGGGATCACAACCCTTGGATCTGGACCTTGCTGCTCCCGGTACATCCACCTGGGGCGCGGGTGCACGCCTCGCCGTGGGCGATGCGCGTGTGCTCTGGGCCGGTGATGTGAGCAGCGATGGTGTGCTGCGTTACACCGGACAAGGCAATGACCGCGACCGGATCCTGGTGGAACTGGGTGGTGTGATCCCCACGGTCACCGTGCAGGGCTATCTGCCTTCCGATGTGAACCTCGACGGCGTAACGCGTTACACCGGCCAAGGGAACGACCGCGATGTGATCCTGCAGAACATCGGCGGGGTGGTGCCTACAGCTTCGCGCGTGCAACAGGTGCCCTGAGCCCAAACACGTTCCGTCCGGCGGCCATTCCCGATACCCTAGGGTGCACCGAACTTATTGTTCCAATTGGTAGCGTTCGGATGGTCATACGGACCTTTCGGCGGAGTTCCATTTTCCGACCCGAGATCACGGATCCATTCTGTGCCATCACGGATCGATGAGCGCATTAACTTCACCCTCCTGCAAGGCTGGCTCGGATGACCTGACACCACCATACCCCCAACCCCATGAGGTCCATGTGCAAAAGGCCCTTGCTCCGTTCGCTGCTGTTCGGCTTGTCGACTGGCATGTTGCTTTCCGTGAATGCACAAGACCTTTTGCAGCATTGGTGGCAACCCGATGGACCGGTGTATTCCGTTGTGGAGGATGAGGCCAACGGCGTGGTTTACGTTGGTGGCGCGTTCGAGAAGGTGGGGCCGCCCATGTTCGGTGGCACACCGCTGGACCGCAACACTGGCCTGCCGGTACACACGGCACCTCTGCCCAACGGCCAGGCCTACGATGTGGTACCCGATGGACAGGGCGGATATTACATGGGCGGCGAGTTCACTGCGGTGGATGGGCAGCCGCGTAATCGGGTCGCGCATGTGTCGGCCAGTGGTGAGTTGTTGCCGTTCGGCAGTGGTGCAGGCGCGGGCTTTGATGCGGGTACGGTGGAGCGCATGCTGCTGCATGATGGGGTGCTCTATGCTTCGCATTCTGCAGCGTGGACCAGCGAACTCGATCCACCTCATTACACGGGGGTATTGGATGGCAGCAATGGGGCGTTGTTGTGGAATGCACCTGAGTTCGATGGCCCTGTGAAAGGTGCTTTTGCGGCGGCGGGAGGTGGTTGGTACGTGTGGGGGGATTTCAAATACGTGGGTGGGCTGCGTAGGGACCAATTGGTGCGATTGACCGCCAATGGTGCGGTGCATCCATGGGACGCCCGGATCAATGGTGGTCTACAACAGATCGCCTTGTCCGGTAATGTGCTTTATCTAACGGGCTGTTTTAGCAGTGTACTCGGTCAACCGCGCAGTTATGTTGCTGCCATTGATCTGGCGACCGGCTTGCTATTGCCCTTTTCGGTGGAGTTCTTTTATGACCATGGGTCATATGCCTGCGGGCAACCCCAATGGCTTCAGGTCATGGCGGGTAAGGTCCACATCTATGGTGGTTACGAATACATCAATGGTACCCTGGCATCACAAGTATGGTTGGATGGGATGACCGGGTCCATCATTCCGGACCCGTTCACCGTGAATGGGCTCATCCACCGTATCGTCGAGCACAATGGTCTGGCGTATGTGTTGGGCACCTTCACTTCCATCAATGGTGAGCCGCGCGATGAGCTGGCCATTGTGGACCCCTTTACTGGCGCGTTGCAGCCGGTCACATTCACGGTAAGTGGTGGTGTCGTTAAGGATCTCCGGCCAGATGGTGACCTGCTCTATCTGATCGGTACGTTCTCCTCCGTGAATGGTGAGCTACGTCCGCGGGTTGCCCAGATCGATCTGCTCACCGCTCAAGTGACCCCATGGTCCCCACAGACCGCTGCTGGATCCGTTTCAGCACTGGAATTAGCGAATGACGTGGTCTACATCAGCGGTTCCTTCTCTACCGTGAGTGGTGAACAACGATACGGAATGGCTGCCGTGGACCCGGTCTCGGCCCAACTGCTTCAGTGGCAACACCAGCGCTCTACTCCTGGCAGCCTGTTGGGTACTAATGGAAGCCAGTTGTTTGCTGGGGTCAGCGGTATCTCGGTGCAAGTTCAAAGCGGTTCAAGGCGCATCGTTGCTTTGGATGTGACCACTGCTCATCCTACAGGATGGTCTTTGAACATCGGGGCAACGAACTTCCCGGGTATTCAGGACCTATTTGTATGGAACGATGAACTGGTCCTGGCGGGTTGTATCGGAAGCGTGTCCGGGGTTCCCCGTCAGGGACTTGCCCGGGTGAACATCAGTACTGGGCTGGTGAGCTCGTGGTCGATCCCCATCAATGGCTGCGTGACGGGGGTGGCATTACACGGCGATGACCTGTTTTTCTGTGGAGGTTTCACGGAGGTTTCGGGCGAAGCGCGTTCCGGCTTGGCGGCGGTTTCCATGCAAACCGGCGCCCTGCTCCCGTTCTCTGCTTCATTCACCGGCTATCAAGGTTCTGCTACCAAGGTGCACGACCTGGCCATGCACGGCGACTCACTCTACGTGGTGGGTGAGTTCTGGGGGGTGAATGATCAACCCCATTACAACCTGGTCGCGTTCAACGTGAGCACCAATAGCCTGTTGGATTGGAGCCCGATGGATTACACCAATCTGGTTAACCAACCAACACCCTGGTTCGACACGAATAGCATTCTTGGTATCACGATCAGCGGGGACACCGTTTTCGTCACTGGTAGGTTCGGTACATTACTATCTGGTGTGGACTTCGCATCGGTTGGTTTGCAAGGGCTGGGTGCCATCCATCGGGTCAGCGGTGCAGCCATCGGCGCGTACGTCGGACCCCGAGGAAGACCTGCCCGATCCGTGACTATGGGCAGTCACTTTTTCGTGATGGCCGAACCTCATGTGTTCGAGGAGAAGGTCGTGATCTGGCAAGGAGGAGGCGCGCAGGCCAACCTGTTTGCAATGGACGTTGGAACGGGTCGGCCGCATTCCATTCAGATCGATGTGCTAGGAGCGGTGAAGGCCATGTTCCTGGCGGACGGGTACTTGTATTTGGGAGGTTCGATCACGGAGGTGCAAGGGCAGCCGGTTACCGGGGTGGCCCGGATCAACACGGCTACTGGTGCCTTGGCGCCTTTTGCAACACCTATCCCCTGGGGCGAAGAGTCAAAGGCCTTTGTCGTTCATGGCCAGCGTTTGTTCATGGGTACCTTGAATGGCTTGTCCGTGTATGACGCTGCTTCGGGTTTGGGCCTGGCTTGGCAGCCGCAAGCCAATGCTCGTGTACGTGCACTCGCCATATACGAGGACGTCCTATACATGGGAGGGCATTTCACCGAAGTGAATGGTCAGTTACGATCCCGGTTGGCGGCAATTGATCTGCTGACTGATGCACTCCTGGCTTGGGCCCCTCAATGCAGTGGTTCCGTGCATGGACTTTCCGCTACTTCCACAGGGTTGGCCATGCATGGTGGGTTCGGCATGGTGCAGGGTGAGGGGCGGCCTCATGGTTTTGCCATGATCACATTGCAGGAGGGTAGCTTGTTACCTCCCCAGAGAATATGGGCAGACTCAGGGGTCCTGGACGCAACGGTAGTAGCAGCGCACGGAGAGGATGTGATGTACGCCACCAGTTCGTTGCCCGAGAGTCCCTGGCAGAGTTCCAGTACAGCGCTTGAAGGCTACCATCCGATCTCCGGCGGGCGGAATATGCCCTACATGACAATGACCTCGAATGGCCATGTGAATCCATGGGATCTCTGGGGTTACGGAGCCTTGTACCACATTCATATGAGTGCTGATCGGGTCTATTTCGCGGGACAATTCGCGCAGGTGGAGAATGAACAGATGATCAAGACGTACCGCCACAACCTGGCCGTGTATACCCGACCTCAGCTCGACGGTGTTATCGTCAACCCGCGTGTGCGCCTGGGCGGCCCAGCCTTCAGCGCGGGTCTGATGAGCGACACCTTGCGTTCACAGGACCTGCTGCCTGAAGTTGAGCCGTATATACCCTTGAACTATGATCATGCTTTGCATGGCGGGGGCGAAAGCGCCGATCCACCCGTGTTCGCCACTGCAGGTAGTACCGCCATCGTGGACTGGGTGGTGGTGGAACTGCGCGAGGCCACCGATCCCGCACAAGTGATCGCCACGCGCAGCGCTCTGTTGCGTCGCGATGGTCAGGTGAAGGATGTGGATGGAATTTCCGATCTGGTCTTCGGTGTTCCGCGCGGGGATTACCACGTGGCCATCCGACATCGCAACCACCTGGGGGTGATGAGCGCCGCGCCGCTTGCGCTCTCACGCACACCGCTCCCGATCGACTTCACCGATCCGCTTACGCCCACCTTCGGCGTGGATGCGCAGAACGCGGTTGGTGCGAACACGGTACTCTGGCCCGGCGATGCCAACTTCGATGGCATGGTGAAATACACCGGTGCCGACAACGACCGCGATGTGGTCCTGGTGGCGATCGGTGGCATGCAGCCGACCGCAGTGGTCAGTGGGGTCTATGATCCTGCTGACGTCAACCTCGATGGCACGGTCAAATACGTGGGTGCGGCGAACGATCGGGACGTGATCCTGCAGACCATTGGTGGCGGTACGCCCACGGCGGTTCGGGTGGAGCAGATCCCGTAGGAGCGGGGAAGGGTCCGGTATCAATGCGCCCTGCGTTTCCGCATGATGCCCCCCTTCACATCCTTCACGGGGCTCATGATCACGAAGGCGTTCGGGTCGATCTTCTGCACTTCGGAAAGGAAGCGACTTACTTCCAGCCGTGTCAACACGCAGTACAGGATGTCCACATCCTTCGCACCGGCGCCCTTTGTGAATCCGCGCTTGCCGTTGTACACGGTGAGCCCGCGCCCCATGGTATTGGCGATCATGTGGCGGATGTCCTCGTGGTGTGGACTGATGATGGTGATGCCGGAATATTCCTCGATACCCTCGATCACAAGGTCCATGGTCTTGCTTGCTGCGAGGAAGGTGATCATGGCGTAGAGCGCGGTCTCCACATCGATCAGCCAAGCGGCGACCGTGAAGATCAGGACGTTGATCAACAGCACCACATCGCCGATGGTGATACCGATGCGCCGTCCCAGCGCCAGACCCAGCACCTCGGTACCGTCCAGCACGCTGCCGCCGCGTACCGCCAGGCCGATCCCGGCACCCATGAAGAAACCGCCGAAGGCCGCCACCAACAGCTTGTCATGTGTCACACTGGGGAAGTCCATCAGCCAGGTGACCACGGCCAGCGCAACGATGGAAGCGGCGGCGCGCAGGGCGAAGTTCCTTCCGATCATGCGGTAGGCGATGATCAGGAAAGGGATGTTCACGACCACCAGCAATCCTGAGAAGGGCAGTCCCAGCAAGCGGTTCAATAGCAATGTGATACCTGTTGCCCCGCCGTCCAGGAATCCGTTGGGGAGCAGGAATCCTTCCAGCGCGAAAGCTGCGGAAAGCACCCCCATGCCAGAGAAAAGGGCGTCCTTCAAGCCCCGACCCAGGTTGATCCGCATGGCCAGCAAACGCTTCGCCTTGGCATAGTCCGAACGGTCCCGATCGCCTACCCAGCGGGGCTTGGGCAGCCAGCGCAAGATCTTGTGGTGCAGGAAACCGGAGGGCATGCGGCCAAGATAATATGCGGCGGAACGGCCATGTCAAGTCGCCCTGTCCATCAGGGCCGGTGTCCCTCGGCCAGGTGAGACTTGATCCTTTTGAACAGCGAAGCAATGTCACACGGAGACTCGGCGCCACGGAGAAATGCGCCGCTGGAGCGGCCGAGCATGATGGAAGGATCGAAGCAACTGTATTACGTCGCGATCATTCGCGCCGCAGCTCCTTCCTTCAACGCATAGCGGCTCCAGGCCAATGCGGGCATGCCGCCGACTTCCAGCACATGTGCGATCTGCAGCAGAGCGTACGGGATGGTATCAACCCGATGCTCCGGAAGGCCGGGCACTTGCAAGCGTGCACTGCGGTCCATGCACATCAAGCGGTCCTTCAATTCCACGAACGCTTCCAGTGTGAAGCGGATGGAAGTTCGTTCCGGCGATAGTATTTCGCGCTGTTGTGCTGCGATCATCGCCGCCAGGGTATCGAAGCTGCCGGCGCTTCCGATGAGCAGGTTTGGCTTGTACCGATCCAGTGCATCGCGTAATGGACCGAGGTGTGCGGTCAGATGCTGGGTGATGGGAGCCTCCTCTGCGCCCGTCATCGGATCTTTGACAGGGAACCGTTCCAACAAACGCGTCACACCCACCTCGAAGCTGCGTTTCCAGTGCATGGCATCCGCCGTGGCGATGATGAACTCGGTACTGCCACCACCGATGTCCATGATCAGAGCAGGTGTTTCGTCCAACGTCACGGCCTGGCGTACACCGTCCAGGATCAATGCTGCCTCCTCCTCGCCGGGTATGATGCTGATATCGATGTCCAGTTCCGCTTTCGCACGTTGCACGAAGGCATCGGCGTTCCTTGCATTTCTTAGTGCCGAGGTACCGAAACCTTGCAAGGTGTGCAGGCCATGCGATAGGGCTGTAGCCCGAAAGCTGCGCAATGCTGCCATGCCGCGCTCCATCGCCTCGGCTGCGATCATGCCCTGTTCGATGCCGCCACGACCGAGGTATACCGGCAGCTCCTCGCGGTGGATCACCCGCAGGCCACCGTCCGCACGGTCGCACACCAGCAGCTTGAAGGTGTTGGTGCCCAGGTCTACAATGGCGTGTGGAGAATTCATATGCTCATGTGTTCATGCGGCCATGTGCTCATGGGGTGCAGTTCGCGATCTCGGCGTATGACCGCCACACCAGCAGGTCCGCAAAGCGTGGAAGGAAGTGCGAAGCAGCCAATATCGCTGATCAACGTGCAAGATGTATTTGAATGAGCACATTTGCACATGGTCACATGAGCACATGCCTATCGGAATGACCTCATCCCTTATAGAAGAGCCACTTCCCCATTTCCTTCCAGCTCACCTTCTTGCCGTACATGAGGATGCCGGTGCGGTAAATGCGACCCGCCAGCCAGGTGGTGGCGACGAAGGTGCCTACCAGAAGGACCATGCTCAAGGCGAGTTCCCATGCCGGAGCACTGCCCATGGCGACACGGACCATCATAACGATCGGACTGGTGAGCGGTATGATGCTGCACCAGAACACGGCGGGGCTGCCCGGGTTGTATACCGCCATCTGTGCGATGACGATGGCGATGATCATGGGCACCGTGACGGGGAACATGAACTGTTGTGTATCCGCTTCACTGTCCACCGCCGAGCCGATCGCCGCCAGCAGCGAGGCGTACAGCAGGTAGCCTCCGATGAAGTAGAAGAGGAACACGGCAAGGACGAGCGGGATATCCACCTGATCGATGACATCGGTGAAAACGCTGGCGTCCATGGTGCCGTTGGACGCGGTCTCCTTTGAGATCTGCTCCCGCATTTCCACGGTCATGTTCTGTTCAGCCAATCGCTCAGGGTCGAACTTGTCCTTCGACAGAAGAGCAAGTCCAACTCCTGCCATGGTGGTGGTGATGACGATCCACAGGATGAACTGCGTGAAACCGACCAGGGCGATACCCACGATCTTCCCCATCATCAATTGGAAAGGTTTCACCGAGCTGATGAGGACCTCGACGATGCGATTCTGTTTCTCCTCCATCACGCCACGCATCACCTGCACTCCGTACATGAATATGAAGATGAACATGAAATAGCCGAAGAAGAAACCGATGACAGCGCGTTCCTGTGCGAAGGACTGGCTACCCACTTTTTCGATGTCGAATTTCTGAAGGTCGAAGGGCTTGCGTACCCGATCGTAAGCTTCCTTGTCGATGCCTTCACTGCGCAACTTGGCCAGTTCCACCGCCTTTTCCAGTTCCGTGCGGATGGTGGCCATGGCGAATTCGCTGGGTAGCGATTTGTAGTACAGGTCCGCCTGGGGTGTGTGCAGTACGTTGGGCAACAGGTTCACACGAACGGTATAAGGGCTCGCCTTGAAAAGGGAGTCGCTCCATTCCTCACCGTCCAGGAAGAAGGAGACGTTCTTCGAGTCGTTCAGCCGCGTGCCTATCACGCCTTCCGGGTCGATCACCAGGACGCGGTGCTCGGTGGCCTCCTGTGAACCCAGCCACGCGGTGAGCAGGATGGCCGCTGCGATCAGCACCGGCCCCAGGATCGTCATGATCAGGAAGCTGGGCTTGCGCACCCGGGTGATGAATTCGCGCAGTATGATCAGTCCGATCTTGTTCATCGTGGCGCCGGGTCGAAGGTGTATGTTGCTAGGTTGTTCATCCGTAAAGTTGGACTATGCACCTTCAATCGGTCATATCCGCAGTGACCCTGGTGGGCTCCTGTTCGCTCACGGCCTTGATGAAGATGTCGTGCATGCGTGGGATCTCCTCCTGCACACCATGTATCTCGACGGCCGGCAGGAGTTGGGCCAGTACATTGTTCAGGCGCATGCCTTTGGCGAGGCGCACACGGGCCAGTGTATGCCCATCCTTCAACTCGTGACCGATCAGTTCACCGGTGAAGGAGAGTGCGTTGCCCAAGGCGACCGGGTTGCCGGTCAGGTCCAGGCGGTAGGTGTTGGTGGAATACTGTCGACGGATGTCCTTCACACTGCCGTGCAGGACAAGTTTCGCTGAATTGATTAGGCCGATGTCGTCGCACAATTCCTCCACACTGCCCATGTTGTGGGTGCTCAACAACACGGTGACACCCGAATCGCGCAGGCGCAGGATCTCGCTGCGGATGAGTTCTGCATTGATGGGGTCGAAGCCACTGAAGGGTTCATCGAGGATCAGGAGCTTGGGTTCATGCAATACCGTGATGATGAATTGCACCTTCTGGGCCATGCCCTTGCTCAACTCCTCCACCTTCTTGTTCCACCAGTCCCCCATTTCCCACCGGTTGAACCAGGCCTTCAGGCGTTGCGTCGCATCCGCCTTGGAAAGTCCTTTCAAGCGCGCCAGGTA
>JBGTIB010000238.1:0-17407 GCA_041745875.1 Flavobacteriales bacterium
AGGCCACTAACGACTAGCCACTAACGACTCCCTCATCCGCCTTCCAACATGATCGACCTCACCCCTCCTGCCCCCTCTTCCATCCTCACATGTAAGGTGCCCGGCGGCAACAAGCTCTCGGCCAATTCGGGCCATTCGATAAAGCAGTAGTTCCCGCTGTCCACGTATTCGGTGAAACCAATGGCATCGAGCTCCCCGGCGTCCTTCAGGCGGTAGAGGTCGAAGTGGTACACGGGATCACCGCTGGCCGCGCGGTACTCGTTCACAATGGCGAAGCTGGGGCTGCTGGTGCCCTCCTCAACATCCAAAACGTGGCAGAAGGCCTTTATGAGCGTGGTCTTGCCAGCACCAAGTTCACCATGCAGAGCGAAGACGCGATGTTGCGGATAGCCGTCCAGGATCTGACGGGCAATGGCCGGGGCTCCGGAGGGTTTAGGCAGAGTGAGGGTGGTGAGCACGGGGCGAAGGTCAGACGATCAGAAAATGGAATGCCTAGCAAGCGCCGGGTCACCGACTTGTGGTTAGAAATGCTTCTTCAACTGTTCCAATGCGATCGCTGGTTCGGCGGCCCATCCAACGCGTTCAATGGTTTGGTCCGTGGGGTCGCACGGTGAAAGCCTAACAGTGTGCAACACGCGGCGGGGCTCAATACCCACATATTCCTTGACAAAGACCTCCTTCAACTTCCCGCGTTCATTGAAGTGTACCCAGAGCATGGGATAGCTGATGTTGAATGGCAACGCCATACTCAACCCACGACTGGACGGTTTTCGAGTGTAGGTGAACATGGTTGACGACGTTGCCGCACACGTCTTTTCCGGGTTGCAGGGGCAGAAGAACTGAGAGCTGCCTCGCTTATGCTCTTCCCTAGGTTCGCCGAGTAACGACCGCACCTCGTCCATGGTCATCCCTGGCTGAACGGCCATGATCTTTTCGGCGGTCGGCTTTCTCCGGAACACATTCCAATCCCAAGCGATCAGAAGCGACAGTCCAGTAGCAATGATGAGCAGTGACCCCCTCATTCGAAGCCCCTTTATTTGATGACCTCTTCCTTTTCCATTGAGCTGCGGGGAATTCGGTTCGGCAGCACCGACAGGCAGGATGCCTATCGTACTACCTCGCCTTCATCACCACCCATGGCACCAACATCTCTTCCATACTGATCCCTCCATGCTGGAACGTATGCCGGAAGTAGGTAACGAAGTGGTTGTAGTTATTCGGGTAGACGAAGAACTTGTCCAGCTTGGCGAAGATGTACACGGTACTCACGTTCACCTTGGGCAGGAAGGCTTTGGCGGGGTCCTTCACCACCAGCACGTCGCGGTTCTCGTAGGTGAGGTTGCGGCCGAATTTGTAGCGCAGATTGGAGTTGGTGTTGCGATCGCCCACCACCTTGCTGGGTTCGCCCACACGGATGGTCCCGTGGTCGGTGGTGATCACCATGCGGCCGCCGCGTTCGGCAATACCCTTGATGATGTCGAATAAGGGTGAGTGCTCGAACCAGCTCTTGGTGAGGCTGCGGTAGGCGGCATCGTCATCGGCCAGCTCGCGGATCACCTCCATCTCGGTGCGGGCATGGCTCAGCATATCCACGAAGTTGTAGACGATCACGTTGAGTGGATTGCCCATCAGGTTGTCCACGCTGTCGGCCAGTTTGCGACCGGCGTTGAGGTTGAGGATCTTGTGGTAGCTGAACTTCACGTTCTTGCCAAGGCTCTTCAACTGCCCGGCGATGAACTCCTCCTCGTTGGCGTTCTTGCTGCCTTCGTGATCCTCGCTCACCCACTTGCCGGGATAACGTTTCTCGATCTCGCTCGGCATCATGCCCGCGAAGAGGGCATTGCGCGCATACTGCGTGGCGGTGGGCAGGATGCTGTAGAACATGCCCTGCTCTTCTGTGCGGAAGAACTCGCCGATGATGGGTTCAAGAATGCGCCATTGGTCCAGTCGCAAGTTGTCGATCAGCACCAGGAAAAGCGGTGCCTGTTTCTCGTCGATCAGCGGCGCCACCTTGGCCTTGAAGAGCTGGTGGCTCATCAGCGGTGCATCCTTGTCGGGGCTGTTCAGCCAGTCGAGGTAGTTCTTCTCCACGAAACGGCAGAACTGATCGTTGGCCTCGTTCCACTGACTGCGCAGGATCTCGGTCATGCCCTGGTCCTGGCCACCGACCAGATCAAGTTCCCACTTCACCAATTCGCTGTAGAGTTGCTTCCACTCCTCGGGGTCCATGCGGTCGCCGAGGCGCATGCCCAGCTGGCGGAACTGCTGCTGGTAGCTACTGGTGGTCTTCTCGCTCACCAACCTGCGGCCTTCGAGGTTCTTCTTCAACGAAAGCAGGATCTGGTTGGGGTTCACGGGCTTGATCAGGTAATCGTTGATCTTACCGCCAATGGCCTCTTCCATGATGTGCTCCTCCTCGCTCTTGGTGATCATGATGATCGGCACGTGCGGGAGGACCGCCTTGATGCGGTTCAGCGTTTCAAGCCCGCTGAGGCCGGGCATGTTCTCATCCAGGAAGATGATGTCGTACTCCTTGCCCTGCGCCTTTTCCACGGCATCGAGACCATTGTTGACAGTATCCACCTGATAGCCCTTGGCTTCCAGGAACAGGACGTGGGGGCGTAACAGATCGATCTCGTCGTCGGCCCAAAGGATGTTCGCGGTCATAATTGGTATGGAGGGGCCTTTCGGCGCTGCGCTGGTACGTGTGGTTGTTGGCATACCAAGCTCAACGCGGATAGCGCTGCGGTGTTGCCCATCGCTTGGAGCGGTGAAGATAGCATGGGTGCTGCGTGCGGGTCCGTAGGGCCATCGGTGAGCATCCTTGGATCTGAGCATCGGTACTGGTCAAAGCCATGCCTCCGTGGTACATTCGCATTCTTAGCCTGTTCCCCTGCATCGACTCTCGCTTATCGCACTTGTGGCTTTGATCAGTTCCTCCACCGTGCAGGCCCAGCACTGGGTGGACCTGATGTTGGACGAAGAGACGAACATATATGATGTGAAGGCCGCCTTCGAGGAGGCATGGCAGGGCCGTACCTACGAGCGCGGTAAGGGTTGGAAACAGTTCCACCGCTGGTATTGGTTCATGGAGCAACGCACCTGGCCCGATGGGGAGCGTATGGACCCGGCCACGACGCTCGAACTCATGGAGGAGCTGCGCACGCTGCGCGCTCAACGGGGCGTGATGCGCGATGCCGCCCTCTGGGAATCCATGGGCCCCACCACCTGGCTCAGCACATCGTACAACCCTGGCAATGGGAGGGTGAACGTGGTAGCATTGGACCCCAATGATCCGTCCATCATCTATGCAGGAATGCCGAGCAGTGGCCTGTGGCGGAGCAACGACAATGCCGCCACCTGGACCCCGCTCTTCACGGACCTCCCTTCCATGGGCGTGTCGGGCATCGTGGTGCATCCAGGGTCGTCGGACACGATCTTCATCGCCACCGGCGATGGCGATGGCGCGGATACCTTCAGTGCCGGAGTGCTCAGGTCCTCCGATGGCGGCAGCACCTGGGAGACCACAGGCCTCAACTGGACCATCACGCAATCGCGCACCACGCGTGCCCTGCGCATGGATCCCGCCGATCCACGGGTGATGTACTGCGCGGCCAGCAACGGGTTGTTCCGCACACAGGATGGCAGCGATACCTGGGAACAACAGCTCTCAGGCTCGTTCCGCGATGTGGAGTTCATGCCCGGCAATAGCAATGTGGTGTACGCTTGTACCGATCGGTTCTACCGCAGCACAGCGGACACCGTTCCTTTCTCACCCGCCGGTATCATTGGTTTGCCGCCGTCCAATGAGGTGGGGCGCATGGCCATCGCCGTCACGCCGGCCGATCCCCAGGTGGTGTACGTGTTGTGCAGCAAGGTGGAGGATAGCGGCTTCCTCGGGCTCTATCGAAGCAACGATGCGGGTCAGTCCTTCGTGACCTGTTCCACTTCGCCCAACCTGTTCGACTACAGCACCGATGGCAGTGAAGAGGGCGGACAGGCGTGGTACGATATGGCACTGGCCGTGGACCCGCAGAACCCGAACGTCGTGTACGTCGGTGGGATCAACGTGTGGAAGAGCACGGACGGCGGAACCACATGGATGATCCAGTCGCACTGGGTGTTCCCTTCCACCATCGGCTACACACATGCCGACATCCATTCTCTTGATATCATCGACGGCCGGCTTTTCTGCGGATCGGACGGGGGGCTCTTCGTAAGCGACAATGGCGCGGCGTCCTGGACGGACCTGAGCGCGGGTCTGGACATCACGCAGTTCTACCGCATGGGAGGAAGCGAACTGCTTCCCAACCTGGTAATGGCCGGTGCGCAGGACAACGGCACGTTCACTTTCGAACACGACCAGTGGACCCATGTGTATGGCGCGGATGGCATGGAAGCGGCCGTGGACCGGGCGAACCCGACGATCCGCTATGCCTCCTCGCAGAATGGCGGGCTCATCCGTTCGAACGACGGGGGCATTATCTGGAACTCGATGGTGAGCAACATCGATGAGCCTGGTTCCTGGGTCACACCCTTTGTGCTGGACCCGGAAATGCCCACCCGCATCATCGCCGGGTTCAACAATCTATGGGTGACTGAGGACCGCGGCGATAACTGGTACCCTACCACCGATTGGAGCACCAACCAGAAGGTGCGCTGCATCGCCTTCGCACCTTCCGACGCCAACGTGATCTATGCTGCGCGCAACGATCTGGTCCAGCGCTGCGTGGACGGGGGATGGACCTGGGAGAGTATTCGTCCGGGATTGCCCAACCAGGCACCCACCTCCATCGCTGTTGACCACGAGGATCCGTTGCACGTGTGGATCACCTTCTCCGGCACGGCCGCCAGCCAGAAGGTGTACGAGAGCACCAATGGTGGCGACACGTGGACCAACCGCAGCGCTGGTCTGCCGAATGTTCCGGTGAACACGGTGGTCACCCAGCCCGGATCACCGAACGGGGTCTATATCGGTACGGACATCGGTGTCTTCTACCGCGACGACCACAATACCGATTGGCAGGTGTACGGCACGGGAATGCCCAATGTGGTGATCAGCGAACTGGAAGTGAACATGGCCACAGCCAAGCTGCGCGCAGCCACCTACGGCCGTGGCATCTGGCAGGCCGATCTCTACCAGTCTCCGTTCGCAGGCATCGCCCAGCATTCGCAAAGTGAAGGACCGCGCCTGGTACCCGTGGATATGGAGGGTCGGTTCAGCATTTTGCCGGACAGTCGTGCGGGTCGTGTGTTGGGCGTGCGGGTGCTGGATGCGCTCGGCAGGCTCATCGTGAACGAAGCGCGCGCGGTCGGCATACTCGACCTCAATGCCCGTGCACCGGGTGCCTACTCGGTGGTCATCGTGACCGAAGGGGGCACGTGGGTGCGACGTGTGGTGCGGTGATCGTGCTGTTGGTATGAAGATCCTCAACGATCCCATCTACGGCTTCATCACGGTGCCGCATGCACGGGTGCTGTCGTTGATCGATCACCCTTGGTTCCAGCGCCTGCGCTACATCAAACAACTTGGTCTGGGGCATCTGGTCTATCCGGGTGCGTTGCACACGCGCTTTCACCATGCCCTGGGCGCCATGCACCTGATGGGGGAGGCCATCGCCACGTTGCGGGGTAAGGGGCATGAGATCACCGACGAGGAAGCCCACGGCGCGGCGATCGCGATCCTCCTGCACGATGTGGGGCATGGACCCTTCAGCCATGCATTGGAGCACAGTCTCGTGAAGGGCATCGGGCACGAGGATGTGAGCGCCTTGGTGATGGACGCCTTGAACACCGAGTTCGGTGGTGGGCTTGAGTTGGGCATCCGCATTTTCCGCGACCGATACCCCAAGCGATTCCTGCACCATCTGGTAAGCAGCCAGCTCGATGTGGACCGGATCGACTACCTGAACCGCGACAGCTTCTACACCGGGGTGAGCGAAGGCGTGATCGGCGGTGAACGCATCATCAAGATGCTACAGGTGGTGGATGACAAATTGGTGGTGGAGGAGAAGGCGATCTACAGCATCGAGAAGTTCCTGGTAGCTCGGCGACTGATGTACTGGCAGGTATACCTGCACAAGACGGTGGTGGCGTGCGAAATGATGCTGGTGGAAACCCTCCGCCGTGCCAAACAACTCGCCACCGGTGGCACGGTCGTGTTCGCATCTCCGGCCCTCATGCGCTTCCTCGCCGCCGACCATGATCGTGCTTCGTTCAAGGACCCGCAGGTGCTGGCCGATTTCCTGAAGCTTGATGATCATGATGTGATGGGTGCGGTGAAAGTGTGGTGCGATCATCCGGATACGGTGCTGGCACAACTCGCCACCGATCTGGTACACCGGCATAACCTGCAGATCCGCCTGCAGGACGCGCCGTGGGATACGGATCGCATCGCCGGGCTGAAACGCCGTGTGGCCGATCACCTGAAGATCGAGCTTGCCGATGCCGATCGTTTCGTGCTTACTGGAAGCATCGTCAACAATGCCTACGATCCCCTCCATGACCGCATCGAGCTGCTCTACAAGGACGGCTCCTTGCGTGACATCGCTGAGGCCAGCGATAATTTGGGGATACAGGCGCTGGCGAGGCCGGTGGAGAAGTGGTATTTGGCTTGGCCGCGGTGGTTGGACAAGTAAATTCGTCGCATGCTTTTCCATGTGCTTGTTGCCGCATCCATTGCAACGCTCTTCTCGTCAATGCTGCTGTCTTCGTGTTCATCCCCTATCGAAGACAATGCTGGACAAAAGGAGATCGAGCAAGAATTACCTGACTACCCGTTGGATTCGATCCTGGGGGATAAGATCCTTGACCCGATCACCGGCGAGATCAGGCCGAACAACTTCAAGGACCTCATTGGTCTGCCAGAACAGGACATTGCAATGGAGACCAGGCTCTATGAGTCGTCCAAGGTGAACGACAGCCTTTACGTTGTCACTCAGATCAAGACCTACACAGAAGCACGGGCCTTCTCCTTGCTTCTAAAGGTCAAGGACAGCATGGTGGCTGACTAATTCGTTCTGAATGACCATCGGGTGAGCTATACCTCTATCTATTTCACTGAGAATTGTGTGCTACTTCTGTGTGATGACTCAAGAAATCACAACCGATACTGGGAAAAGAAGGACAACATTTTGGTGCTCAGTCTGGATGCCAGTTTCGGAGAACGATGGAGGTACTCGCCCAAGCCAGGGATACATCCGATCATGGCACAGTCAATACGAAAAGACCAGGAGGTCGTCGTCCAGGCACAGGTCATAACCGGATGCACGATCTGCTACAACATTGTTGAACTGACCATTGACACGAACGGCAATTGTTCTCAGGTAAAGGAAGTAGGGTTCCACAACAGCAGCGTTTCTGTTGCGCAAGAAGTCTTGAACGAAATATTCTTAGGCTCTTGGAATACCGCTCGAGAGACAACCTCGAACCAAGTCCGTTCAACCACAGCACCGTGAACAAGGCCTATGACCCTGAGAAGGACCGCATCGAACTGCGGTACAAGGAAGGCAGCTTGCGCGATATTGCAGAGGCCAGCGATAACCTGGGGATACAGGCGCTGGCGAGGCCGGTGGAGAAGTGGTATTTGGCTTGGCCGCGGTGGTTGAGCTGAAAACTTATGTCCCACTTATCTTTGACTTCCATGAAAAAGCGCACTGCCCAGGTCACTTTGAGATCCATGCCTGATGAGTTCCAGTTGGACGACCTGCTGGAACGTCTGGTGTTCATTGAAAAGGTGGAAAAGGGACTGGTAGAGTTGAAGGATGGCAAGGGTATCCCGCATGAAAAGGTGATGGCATCGATCAAGCGCAAATGGCGCAAGTAAAATGGTCGCCCAGTGCCAATTTTGACCTCCACGCGATCCACGATACGATCGCGATCGACTCTCCATTCTACGCCCGGCGGTTCGTGGAGCAACTGATGGAACGGGTGCTCTTCCTGGGCGAACATCCCATGATCGGTCATGTCGTTAAAGAGTTCAATGACCGGACGATACGGGAGATCACATTCGGTCAGTACAGAGTGATCCACCGTGTAACAGCAGCCGAGATGCAGATCGTACGCATCTTCCATGCAAAGCGCGAACTACGCAAGATTGATATCGGATAGGGGTGACCACATCAGATGTGTTCATCTTGGAATGAGCGAAAGGGGCCTTTCCCCGGCCTACACCGCTTTCAATAAAAAATAGTTCTTCTTCCCGCGTTGCAGCAGGATGAACCTCCCGCCAAGCAGATCGTCGCTATTCACTTTACGATCTTCCGAGGCCTTGGACTTGTTCACCGAGATGCTGTTCTCCTTCAGTGCGCGACGCGCTTCCCCCTTGCTGGACAGGAAGCCGCCGTGTTCAGTCAACAGATCGACGATCGGGATGCCGGGGACCAGTGCAATGCGGTCTATTTCTGCCTGGGGCACACCTTCGAATACATCGAGCCACTGCTGTTCGTTGAGAGAGGCCAGGGCATCGGTGGTGGCATTGCCGAACAAGATCTCTGATGCCAGGATCGCGGCTTGCAACTCCTCCTCACCATGCACGCGACTTGTGATCTCGGCCGCCAGTTCCTTCTGCAAGGCACGCTTGTGCGGTGCCAGAGCATGTGCGGCGATCGATGCTTCGAGGTCCTCCTGTGTGCGGATGCTGAAGATGCGGATGAAGCGCGGAGCATCCTCATCGCTGCAGTTCAACCAGAACTGGTGGAACTGATAAGGTGAAGTGCGCTGCGCATCCAGCCAGATGTTGCCGCCTTCGCTCTTGCCGAACTTGCTGCCATCGGCCTTGGTGAGCAGGGGTGTGGTCACCGCATAGGCCTCGCCGCCGCCCATACGCCGGATCAGTTCCGTCCCCGTTGTGATGTTGCCCCACTGATCGCTGCCTCCCATCTGAAGTGTACAACCCAGTGCCTTGTTCAAATGCACGTAGTCGTAACCCTGAACAAGCTGGTAGCTGAATTCGGTGAACGAGATCCCGGTCTCCAAACGGTTCTTCACGGAGTCCTTGGCCATCATGTAGTTCACGGTGATGTGCTTGCCCACCTCGCGGATGAAGTGCAGGAAACCCATGTCCTTGAACCAATCGTAGTTGTTCACCAAACGCGCCGGATTGGTGGGGGTGTTGAAATCGAGGAAACGCTCGAGCTGAGCCTTGATGCAGGACTCATTGTGACGCAGCGCATCCTCATCGAGCAGGTTGCGTTCGGACTTTTTTCCACTGGGATCGCCCACCATCCCCGTGGCCCCGCCCACCAAGGCGATCGCATGGTGCCCCGAACGTTGGAAATGTGTGAGGAACATGATCTGCACCAGGTTGCCCACATGAAGCGAATCGGCCGTAGGGTCGAAACCGATGTATCCGCGCTGGCCCCCCCGCGCCAGATGCTCCTCCACCCCGGGCGTACTATCCTGTAGCATGCCGCGCCAGCGCAATTCATCGATGAACCCGTTCGCCATGGTGTGTTCGCAGCAACTGTTGAAGCGGCCAAAGATAACCGGGCCTTGCCGGGTGGTCCGCTAACTTGCGGGCCATCGCGAGGGTGGCACTGGACGCTGCCATGGACCATGGAATTGATCACGGGAGGGACCGGCATCGTTGGGGTGCACACGTTGCTGGCATGTGCTGCGGCGGGCCGCAACGTACGCGCCCTGTTCCGCAAGAGCAGCGATCGGTCCATCGTGGAGCGCGTCTTCCGCTTTTATCGCCCGGATGCGGATGAGTTGCTGGCACGCATCGAATGGGTGGAGGGCGACCTGCATGACATGTCAGCCCTGTTGGATGCTATGCAAGCCGTGAGGCATGTGTACCATGCCGCTGCGTTGGTCTCCTTCGATCCACGTGACGACCGTGCCCTGCTGCATGTCAATACCATCGGCACAGCGAACCTGGTGAATGCGGCCTTGGAATGCGGAGTGGAGCGCTTGTGTCACGTGAGCAGCACGGCGGCCATCGGGTCCGCGCCCGCGAACGTGCTGCGCGACGAGGACATGCCGTGGACCGGGGAACTCGACATTTCGCCCTATGCGCTGAGCAAGTACAGGGCGGAGCTTGAAGTGTACCGGGGTATCGCCGAGGGGCTCGATGCCGTGATCGTGAACCCCTGCATCGTCATCGGGCCCGGTGCTTCGGGACGCAGTTCGATGATGCTCGTTGAACGCGTCCGAAAGGGCATCGGGGTGTATCCCCCGGGCAGCAACGCCGTGGTGGATGCACGGGATGTGGCAACGTGCATGCTGGGTTTGATGGAGCGCGGAACCAGCGGTGCGCGATACCTGCTCGTGGGTGAGAACCTCGACTACAAGGGGATCTTCACCACGCTGGCAGCTGCTTTCGGCCATGCCCCACCGGCCCGCGCACTCCCGGTATGGATGCTGGAATTCGGGTGGCGTGCCGAACGTTTGCGTACCCTGTTCGGGGGAAGGCCGATGGTCACACGGCATACCGCGCACAGTGCGATCATACAACGCGCTTTCAGCAATGCCAAGGTCCGGGATACATTGGGATATGAGTTCCGGAGTGCGCAGGAGATGGCAGCGAATGTTGCAGCGTTCGCGAATGGTGGCAAAGGGTATTGAACGTTGGAACCGGACCGACCTTCGGAGCTTGCCTGGAACATGGACCCTGTGGGACACCTTCAGGTTCAGGAAAACTCGACCTTCCATGTCAGAAACCGGTCGACAGGAACGCAAATCGATCCAACGCTCTCAAACCGTGGCCCTTCTTTCTCCCGGCATGTGGCCGGAAGGAGTGTTCTTCTCTGCGCCCTCTGCGTCCCCGCGCCTCTGCGTTCTCCTCAATACGGATACTTCCCCGCCTCCACCATCTTCTTCGCCACCACGCGCCGTGCCTTGGTCGTGTTCATCGGCTGCGTCTTGGTGAAGCGCTTGGCACCCATCAGCATCGCCATGCGCTCATCACCCTCGGCGAAGGAGTTCACGGCCTCCTTGCAGCTCTTGTGGATGCGGTCGGCTGCATCGTTGATGTACAACTGCGTCATCGCGATCTGCTCGGCGCAGGCGGCTTCGCCCTTCATGCTCACCAGCTTCTGCGTGCGCAGCAGGGTGCTCTCCGCCATGTAGGTCTCGATCACCATGTCGGCGATGTGCATCACGATCTCCTGTTCGTCGCCCAATGCGAGGCCCAGTTTCTGCGCGGCACCTCCGGCGGTCATCAGCACGGCCTTCTTGAAGTTCTTCACGTAGCCCTGCTCAGCGGCAAGCAGGCTCTCGTCCGGCTCGGCGAAGTCAGGGATGCCCAGCAGTTCACCGGCCACGGCCTTCGCGGGACCCATCAGATCCAGTTGGCCTTTCATCGCGCGCTTCAGCAGCATGTCCACCGTCAGCAAACGGTTGATCTCGTTCGTTCCCTCGAAGATCCGGTTGATGCGGCTGTCGCGGTACGCACGCTCGATGGCGCTCTCCGCGCTGTAGCCCATGCCACCGTGGATCTGCACCGCTTCGTCCACCACGAAGTCGAGGCACTCGCTGCCCACCACTTTCAGGATGGCCGCTTCCGCAGCGTATTGCTCCACGCCTTTCAGCAACGCGGTGGCGTGGTCGGCGCCTTCCGACTTCAGCTGCTCGATCGCCTTCTCCATGTCGTTGCTGCAGCGGTAGGTCGCGCTCTCCGTGGCGTAGCAGTAGGTGGCCATGTCGGCCAGCTTCTGTTGGATCGCTCCGAAGCTCGCGATCGGCTTGCCGAACTGGATGCGCTCGTTGGCGTACTTCACGGCGATCGTCACGCTCATCTTCGAGCCACCGAGGGCCGCACCGGCCAGCTTGATGCGCCCGATGTTCAGGATGTTCACCGCGATCTTGAAACCGTTGCCGCGCCCGCCCAGCAGGTTGTCCACCGGCACCTTGCAATCGTTGAAGAACACCTGGCGCGTGCTGCTACCCTTGATGCCCATCTTCTTCTCCTCGGGGTTCAGCGTGATGCCGCCAAAATCCTTCTCCACGATGAAAGCCGTCAGGTTCTTGTCCGCCTCGCCCGTCTTCGGGTCGGTGATCTTGGCGAACACCGTGAAGATGTCCGCGAAACCACCGTTGGTGATCCACATCTTCTGGCCGTTCAGGATGTAGTGTTTGCCGTCGTCCGTCAGCACCGCTTTCGTCTTGCCGCTGTTCGCATCGCTGCCGCTGCCCGGTTCGGTCAGGCAGTAGCATGCCTTCCACTCTCCGGTGGCCAGCTTGGGGATGTATTTCTGGCGCTGCTCCGGTGTGCCGTAGTACAAGGTGGGCAGCGTGCCGATCCCCGTGTGCGCCGCCATCGCCACGCTGTAGCTGTGCCCCGCGCCGGTCACCTCGGTCACCAGCATGTTGGTCAGGAAATCCTTGCCGAAGCCACCGTACTCCTCCGGTATGCTGATGCTCAGCAGGCCCATCTCGCCGGCCTTTACCAGCAGGCTCTGCATCAGGCCTTCCTCCTGATCATCGATACGTTCCAGGTGCGGCCACACATGCTGGTCCAAGAACTCCTGCGAGCTCTGCGCGATCATGCGCTGCTCCTCGTTGAACTCCTCGGGAATGAAGATGTCCTGCGGGTCGCTTTCGCGGATCAGGAATTCGCCGCCTTGTAGTGCTTTGGTGCTGGTGTCGGTTGCCATTGCTAGTGTGGATCAGATGATCAGAAGATCAGACGATCAGATGATCGAAAGGCTCCTGCTCGAATGGTGGTGTTCTACGTGGAAGTCCGGATAAAGGTATGCGTGCATACTAAATTTTCCAAGTGAGTGGCAGTGAATTTTTGGGGCGTGCCCCCGCCTGTTTGCGGTGGAAGGGAAGTTTTGTGTGAGGAAGTACGCTTGTGGTCCAACTGGAGTTCTGGCGAAGGCGGGGTCGCGTGCTCCGCTATAGCCGGACTTGTCGCGGTCTGCATCCATGGCGCTCCGGGGTCTGCTCGTGCCTCGCAGCCTCCTCGCTGCTCATGGCTGCATGTCCGCGTCTGCGCCGGGCTGCCCCTCCGCCCGCTCACCTGCCTGCCGGCAGGCAGGCGCGAACCAACGTTTGCGGATACGTTCCGGCTATTTGCGGATATTCTCGGATACAATTGGGCCATTTGCGGATACGAATCGGATATTTGCAGATATTTACGGATATGTCCATCGTCCACACCTTACACCTCGACCTCACTTGGGACCTGCTGCAGGCCATCAGCCGCGTGGACCGTTTCGCAGGCGAATGGGCGGGCATCGAACGCCGCGAGGGCCGCTCGCTGAAGCACCTCAAGTCCATCGCCACCATCCAGAGCGTGGGCGCCTCCACCCGCATCGAAGGCAGCCAGCTGGACGATGCCGCCGTGGATGCACTGCTCGCACAGCTCGACATCACCAGGCTGGAAGATCGTGACCAGCAGGAGGTAGCGGGATACTTCGAGGCCTTGGACACCATCAGCGAGGCCTACTCCGACATCCGCATCGGCGAAAACGAGCTGAAACACCTGCACAAGCTCACCCTACAGTATAGCACCAAGGACAGCTGGCACCGCGGCAACTACAAGCAGCGCTCCAACGCGGTGGAGGCCACCATGCCCGATGGCAGCCGCACCGTGGTCTTCACTACCACACCGCCGGGCGTGGAGACCGAGGAGGCCATGCGTGCCCTTGTGTTCTGGTACGCGCGCACTGAGCAGGTGCATCCACTGGTGCGCGTGGCCACCTTCTGCTATGAATTCGTCACCATCCATCCGTTCCAGGACGGAAACGGGCGCTTGAGCCGCCTGCTAGCCACGTTGCTTTTGCTACAACAAGGCTACCCCTGGGTAGAGTACGTTAGTTTCGAGCACGAGATCGAGCGGCGCAAGAGCGAGTATTACCGTGTACTGCGCACTTGCCAAGCCCAACGTCCTGGCGAGGACATCGGCCCCTGGGTGCACTTCTTCCTGGATTGCCTGGTAGTGATGATGGAGAAGCTCCGTGCAAAATTGGATGTGCAAGGCGCCCTCACCGAACTGAACGAACGCCAGCGGAACATCCTGCGCTACGTGCAGGCGCATGCAGGCGCGCAGGCCGGTGGCATCGCCACGGCCTTGGACCTATCACTCCCCACCGTGAAAAAGGACCTCGATACGCTTGTGCGCAGCAACACTCTGGTGCGTGAAGGCAGCGGGCGCGGTACGCACTACTCGGCACGGTGACGGATATCTGATCGCTTGATCCAGTTGGTTACGATCTGTAACCAACTCAACTGGTAACGAGCTGTTACCAGTTGCCCAAGCGTGCCGTCAACCGGTTACGATCTGTAACCGCTTGGCCAGGCTTCATTTCAGTCGGTGACGATCTGTCACCGACTGAAATACCACCCTCGGTCAAGTTCAACTGGTAACGATCTGTTACCAGTTGAGTTGGCTTTTATTCAACCGGTTACGATTTGTAACCGGTTGGCCAAACTCCATTTCAGTTGGTGACGGTTTGTCACCAACTGGAACGCCACCATCGGTCAATTTCAACTGGTGACGGATCGTCACCGGTTGGAAGAATGCGAGGCGAGGAGCAGGGATACGCGCATTGAATGAGGATAGACTTCACAACGACCGTCCCTTTCCCCTCAACTCATTGCGGTCGAACGTGTCCGCCCCGGTCTCAAGTCGAGACTTCCAATGCTGCATGTTCTCCAGTGTCAGACCGTAGCCGATCCCCGGATTGTCCCAGTCAAAGACTGTTTCACTCACGATCTCACCATCCACCGATCCATCGTTCAAAGAGAAGTGGTCCGAGGTCATTAGCGCGAAGCCGATCGTGTTCAAGTCTTCCATGGAAAGATGACCTGCAATGGCATCGTTGCACAGCATGAGCATGTGTGACCGGGTGACCTTGAACTCTCCTTCAACAGTGATAGGGACCACATGGACTGAAGTTGTGTCATGACCTGTACGCACTTGGCTGCCACGTACATCGTTTGACAAGTATGATGCGGAGAGCTTGCCTTCGAAGTAATCCTTCAGTGCTTGCTCAGTCATTGGCTCCTTGATTTAGTGCCCCAAGCGCGAGTGACCACAGCGTAATGCACAACCTTCATTTCTTCTTGCCTTTGGCCACCCCCTTCTTCTTCGGGGGCAAAAAGTTGTTCCCCGACACCACCGGCTTCCCCGTCCGCTGCTCCAACTCCAGCCGCGCCTTCTTCGCAATGCCACCACCCTTCCTTGCGGCCACCTTGTTCTTGGGCATGCCCACTGCCTGCTCGGTCTCGGCGATCTGCCGCGTACTCATCTCGGCCAGTGCCGTGAAGATCAGCTCGGCCTCGGTCATGTGGTCGCGGAGATTCTGGGTCTTCAAGCCCTTGATGTTCTTGTGGTCCTTCACCGTCACGCCGCTCCACTCCTGGTGGATGATGTTCGTGAGAATGGCGAACTCATCACCCTCCTTGATGTCGTGGTCCTTCCAGTAGTCGGTGAGTTTGTTGCGCGCCTGCCTGCCGGTAGGCAGGTCTCCTGGCCCATCATGCGCTGCTGGATCCACTTCTCACTGCGACCGTGCTTGCGCCACAGTTCGCGGGCGCGGTCCAGGCCCAGGCTCGGCTCGGCCATCTCCTGCATGCGCTCGTAGCCCACCTTCGCCAGCCAGAGCTTGATCGGTTCCGCCTTGGGGCTGGGCACGGACTGTACGAGGCGTAGCAAGGTCTCGGCAGTGGCTACATCGGTGAGGTACTTCTTGCCGTCGGCGGCTTCCAATTTCAGTCGGTGACAGTTTGTCACCGACTGACTTCCTTCCTTGCCCAGCCTGCCTTTCAGCTTGTTCCAGTACTTGCGTGCGGTCTGGTAGTCGGGCTGGTCGATGAGGACTTGAACGATGTCGATCACCGAGAACCACCACGTCTCCGTGGCATCATCATAGAGCCTGCGAATTTGGTGTTGCTCGAAGAGGGTGGAGGAGGGGAGTAGGGCGCTCATGGCTTCAGCGGGTGACGGCTTATTCGTCAACGGGCATTGAACAACATACGGACAGGCTGAGGGGCTTTCCACCTTCTATCCCTTACGCTGCTTGCAATTCTTTTCGGATGATTGAGTTTGGTCTTCATTCCGGTTCAGATGGCGATGTCAAGTTTTGGGAACACCACTTTCTGGACATAGTCCATCACCGCGTGTCGATGTTCAAGAACCATTGGTTTACGCTTGATTAGTTCCGCAACTACACGCTGCGCAGTTTGCTCTCGCTCTGCACTCGGTAGGTTGTTCTGCGGATTCAAGTTGTCAAATACGATAATGCAAAGCGCCTCAATGATGATACCGTGCTTTTGTGGAAGTGCAACTCCCTTGTCCAAGACAGCTATGAGGGTTTCAACATAAGCTTCATCGGCGAGCACTAGTTCTTCGTCCTGCTCCATAAAATACAGGGTCGGGTCCGTTGCCCATTCGGTAAGAATCTCAGGGGTAAGAGCAGGTTGTTCAAGCCCACCAAACAACGATTCAGCAGAGCAGTTCGGACAAGGCTCCGAACGGGATGGGAGGAGTTGGAATGCTGCATCACGTTTACTCAGAGTTTGCTCCTCACTCCACCCACACTTGGTGCAATGACGACTGTATTGATAGGACTCATCAGCGTTGGTCATCGTAGTATTCGCGTGAGCGATTGGAGCGGAAAGCGCGACTCGAGGCTTTGCGAGGGGCACGCCCCAATACCTATCACGCTTCTGTTCCATCAGTTCAGCAACTCAAAAACACTCGCCGCCCCTTGCCCCGTCCCCACGCACATCGTCACCACCCCATACTTCTGCTTCCTCCTGCGCATCTCGTTCAGCAGTTGCACGGTCAGCTTCGAGCCGCTGCAGCCCAGGGGGTGCCCCAGCGCGATGGCGCCGCCGTTCACGTTCACGATGCTGGGGTCCAGGCCCAGCTCGCGCACCACGGCCAGCGACTGCGATGCGAACGCTTCGTTCAATTCGAACTGCTCGATGTCCTTCAGCTTCAGGCCGGCCATTTCCACGGCCTTGGGCACTGCCGCCACCGGACCGATGCCCATGATGCGCGGCTCTACGCCGGCCACGTGGTAGGAGAGGAGGCGCGCGATGGGTTTCACGTTCAGTTCCTTCAGCATGCGCTCGCTCACCACCATCAAGAAGGCGGCGCCGTCGCTGGTCTGGCTGGCGTTGCCGGCCGTTACCGTGCCCTTGGCATCGAACACGGGCTTCAGTTTCGCCAGTGCCTCCAGGCTGCTCGCGCGCGGACCTTCATCGGTGTCCACGATGCTCTTTTCCACCTGGCGTTTCTCTTTGGCGTCGAGGTACACGCGCTCCACTTCGATGGGCACGATGTCGTCCTTGAAACGCCCGGCGGCGATGGCGGCCAGTGCTTTCTCGTTGCTGGCCAGCGCGAAGGCATCCTGGTCCTCGCGGCTCACCTTGAAGTCGCGCGCCACGGCCTCGGCGGTGAGGCCCATGCCCCAGTACCACGTGGGGTTGGCCTTGCCCACCTTGGCGTTGG
>JBGTIB010000239.1:0-12147 GCA_041745875.1 Flavobacteriales bacterium
CCGGCATCTTGTCACCGTATTGCTGGCCACATTGCACCTCCATTGAGCGCATCGGCAACCTCAAGTACCTCTTCGACTTCCAGATCGGCGTGTGTGATGCCGAAACCTTCCTGGGCTTGCGCTGCTACGAGGACAACGACATTTCCTGGCAAAGTCCTTCGGTACCCCAATGCGACCTGAGCACTGGTATTGGTGCTTTGCATGACCCAATGTTCTTCAGTTTTGGCCCGAACCCTGTGGCCGCTGGAGAACCGGTCCTACTCGAACTTCAGGGTCCAAGTACACCCATGGACTTGCTCGTGCATGATGCCTTGGGCAGGGAGGTGTTCCGCTCGAACTTGATCGACACGCACACTTCCATGTTCATTTCGGTCAGTGGCGTATATGTGGTCACACTGCAAAAGGCTGGCACCGCCCTCGCACAACAACGCCTGGTGGTACGTTGAAGGAAGTGGTCCCGCCAGGTGCCGCTACCTTCGCCACCCATGACGCCACCCTCGAACGACCGCTACATAGATCTGCGCTTCCTGTCCGGTCCGCGCTCGCGCTGGAAGGAGTTCGTGAGCGTGTTACACATCGCCCGCGAGTTCATGTACGGCTTCCGAAAGCTCCATTTTGTTGGGCCCTGCGTCACCTTCTTCGGCAGTGCACGCTTCAAGGAGGACCATCCTTACTATGAGGCTGCACGTGAACTCGCCCAGCGCATCGGTCGGGTGGGCTTCACCATCATGACCGGTGGCGGGCCAGGCATCATGGAAGCCTCCAACCGGGGCGCGCGCGATGTGGGTGCGATCAGTGTGGGCTGCAACATCGTGCTGCCAGAGGAACAGTACGCCAACCCCTACCTGGACCACAGCCTCACCTTCGAGCGCTTTTACGTGCGCAAGGTGTTGCTGCTGAAGTACAGCGTGGCATTCGTGGTGATGCCCGGTGGCGCAGGAACCGTGGATGAGCTGTTCGAAACGATCACGCTCATCCAGACCGGCAAGGTGAAGGACTTCCCCATACTGCTCTACGGCAAGGATTACTGGGCACCTATGCTGGCCCAGATCGAGCGCATGATCGCCGAAGGCACCATCGGCCGCAAGGAACTGGAATTCGTGTTCGTGGCGGACAGTGTGGAGGAAGCCACCACCCTGTTGCAGGACCGGCTTGTGGTGATGTGGCAGAAAGCACACGACCGGACCGACGATCCGCGCTGGTGGTTCCTGGAGGACCGTGTTAACCGAAGCATAAGATCGGGGTAACGTCCGTAACGATCCGTTAACACCCGATCAAACCAGTCGTAACAGCCCCTGGGGACCTTTGCGGCGCGAAACTCCCATCAGGTATTCGCCCCGCCCATGACCCGGAGCCTCGGTGCCCTGTTCCTTCTCCTGCTGACTACCGCCACCTTCGCCCAAAAGGGCACCGTGAGCGGCACCATCCTCGCACCTGAAGCAGGCAAGGTGCAACCTATGCCCTTCGTGAACGTGGCGCTGAAAGGCACCACCACGGGCGCCACAACGGATCTCGATGGTAAGTTCTCCTTCGATGCGGAACCCGGCGACCACATCCTGCAGGTAAGCTTCGTGGGCTTCGAGCCGGTGGAGCGTGATATCAAAGTGGTGGCCGGGCAGGCGACCACCGCCAATATCGAATTGAAGAGCCAGGCCATTGAGATGAAGACCGTGGATGTGGTGGCCACACGCCGCACCGATACCGAGAGCGCCGTCATCATGGAAACCCGCCGCAGCATGCAGGTGGTGAACGCCATCAGCAGCGAAACGATCTCAAAGAGCCAGGACAGCGATGCCAGCGAGGTCATGAAGCGCGTGCCCGGCGTTACCGTGATCGGGAACAACTACATCATGATCCGCGGCCTGAGCGAACGGTACAGCAATGTGCAGCTTCACGACGTGTCCGCGCCCAGCATGGAACCCGATGTACGCTCCTTCGCGTTCGACATCATCCCCGCAGGGCTGATCGACCGCATGTTGATCTACAAGAGCCCGGCCGCCGAATTGCCGGGCGAATTCTCCGGCGGCGTGGTGAAAGTGTACACCAAAAGCATCCCCAACCAGGGTTTCTTCAGTGCCAGCGTGACGACCACCTTCCGCGATGGTTCCTCGATGCAGGATTTCCTGCAACCCAAGCGAAGCTTCCTGCATAGCCTGGGCTTCAACGATGGTTACAATGACCTGCCCGACGGCTTTCCGAGGGATGTGCGAAGAGTGGACCCGTCACTCGACAACGGCAGCATCAACGAAGTAGGCCGTTCCCTTAAGAACAACTGGCTTCCGGAGCAGGTGAACTCCATGTTGGATCGCAGCGTGTCCATCACGAACGCTTCAAAGTTCTCCCTCTTCGGAAAGGATGCCGGCAATATCACCGCTTTGAGCTACAGCAATGCACGGGAGGTATTCAATGTGCAACGCGCCGACTACAACGCCTACGACCTCATCAACGACCGCAGCTTCCCGCTTTACGAGTTCAACGACCAGCAGTTCAATCAGCGTATCCGCACCGGTTTGCTAAGCAACTTCGCCATCCGCTTGAGCCCCAACAGCACCATCGAGTTCAAGAACCTCCTCACGGTATTCAACACCACGCAGTATGTGAACCGCACGGGGATCGACTACGACTTCCAGTACGTCCCCGACAACCACAGTTTCGACCAGGTATACCGCGGTATCTACAGCGGCCAGCTCACTGGCACACATCATTGGAACGAGGAACGCACCAAGCTCACCTGGACCGGTGGGTATGGTTGGAGCTACCGCGACCAGCCCGATTACCGCAGATACCGCAGCAATGTGGATACGCTGACCGGTGAGAGCACGCTCTTCATCGGGCTGCCGCTATCACCCAATTACCTCGGACGGTTCTTCAGTGAGATGCGCGAGAACAGCCAGAGCGTGAACCTGGCCCTTGAACACCAGTTGAGCGAGGCGCACAACTTTGCGCCCAAGCTGCGCACCGGCCTGTTCGTGGAACGCCGCGGACGCACCTTCAGTGCACGCAACATCGGCTATGTCCGCAGCAACTTCATGCAGTTCGATGAAGGTCTCATTGAAGCATCGATCGATTCGCTCTTCCACCCGGACAACATCAACCAGACCACCGGCATCCAGATCGGTGAGCAGAGCAACCCCAGTGACAGCTATTCGGCGAGCAACATGCTGATGGCCTATTACGTCGGTGCCGACCTGCCCTTGATCAAGGACAAGTTGACATTGAACACGGGTGTGCGGGCCGAGTACAACATGCAACGCCTGGAGAGTGCCACGTTCGTAGGTGACCCGGTGATCGTGGACAACCCGATCCTGAGCATCCTGCCCAGTGCGAATTTTGCGTACCACATTTCCCAAAAGCAGCAACTGCGCTTGAGCTACGGCCGCACCGTGAACCGCCCCGAATTCCGCGAGTTGGCCCCCTTCGGCTTCTACGACTTCAACTATAACCTGGTGAAGAAGGGAAGCGACAGTCTGCGCACACCCACCATCGACAACTACGACCTGCGTTGGGAGTACTACCCCAACCCCACCGAAATGATCTCCGTGGCTTTCTTCCACAAGGAGTTCAAGGATCCGATCGAAACGCTGTTCGTGCCCGGTGGTGGGTCCGGCGGCATCAAGACCTTCACCTTCGGCAATGCCCGTTTTGCGCGCAGTACCGGGATCGAGGTCGAGGTGCGCAAGTCCCTCATGGGGATCACCAAGAACCCTGTGCTGGAGCGATTCAGCGTGGTGTTCAACACATCGCTCATCGACAGTGAAGTGAACCTGGGTCTGGAAGGCCTGGGCCAGAGCAACGAGCGACCTCTCCAGGGTCAGAGCCCCTACATCGTGAACGCCGGGATATACTATCAGGACGTGGAACGAGGGCTGCAGTTCAGCGCGTTGTACAACGTGATCGGTCCCCGCATCTTCATCATCGGCTTCGATGCCTATCCCGATATCTATGAGATGCCGCGCAACCTGCTGGAGTTGAACGCCACCATCCGCCTGACCAAACAATTCGACCTGAGGCTCGGTGTGGGCGACGTGTTCAACCAGTCGCACGTACTGTTGCAGGATGCGAACCAGGATGGCGTGTTCGATCGCTTGAACGACCAGATCATCCAGAGCTATCGCCCTGGTCGTACCTACATGATGGGCTTGTCCTACCGGATCAACCGGGGCGATCGCGAGCCTTTGCCCTGATCGGTGATCCCGTTCCTTCCGCAGTGTGACGTGTGCTCCCCCACGAAGAAGTCGGCGGAGCGTGCTATGATGCACCGTCCATTACGACAGTGTTACCCCGGTTAACATCCGGCTAACGATATCATGCACATTTCATCACCGGGCCGTAAGATCCCGGTAGCACCCGGTGGGGTCCTTTGTGGCGCTAGAACAAGCGACCCAAACAACCCAACCAATGAAACAGTTGCACACACGAATCGCACTAATTTCCTTAGCTCTCCTGGTAGGGCTTTCCGGGTGCAAAGACAAGGATGACGACGATGACGTGATCCCACCTCCCCCACCACCTTCCGGCTTGCCGGTGGTCGAAGTAACCGGTAGCATCACCAATACCGTTAACTGGACGGCGAACAACATCTATAAGCTCAATGGTTTCGTACGGGTCCAGGATGGAGGTGTATTGAACATCGCCCCAGGTACCGTGATCATGGGTGACTTCGAGACCAAGGGAACCCTGGTGGTACAGCGTGGTGGACGGATCAACGCCATCGGCGAAGCCAACAATCCGATCGTGATGACCAGCGAAAAAGGCCCGGGCTTGCGCCAGCCAGGCGACTGGGGTGGCTTGGTGATCTGCGGCAAGGCCCGCAACAACGTGGCCGGCGGTGAAGCGGAACTGGAGGGTGGCTACGGCGCTTTCCACGGAGGAACCGACGACAACGACAACAGCGGTACAGTGAAGTTCGTACAGATCAACTACGCCGGCATCCCCATCAACCCCAACGAGGAAGTGAACTCCCTCACCATGGGCAGTGTGGGCAGACAGACCATTATCGAGCACGTCGTTTGTGCCTACGGCCTGGACGATGCATTCGAATGGTTCGGGGGCACCGTGGATGGCAAGTACTTGGTGGCCTATCGCGGTCTTGATGATGACTTTGACGTGGACCTGGGATACACCGGCAACATACAGTTCGGCCTCGGCATCCGCCAAGTGAACCAGGCCGATCAAAGCGGTAGCAATGGCTTCGAAGTGGACAACGATGGGCAGGGTTCGGATAACCAGCCTTACACCAGCGCCACTTTCAGCAACATGACCATCATTGGCCCCAAGAAGGACCGTGCGTCGCCCATCAGCCTGCAGTTCCAACACTGCGCACAACTGCGTCGCAACAGCCGTATCAAGATCCACAACAGCTTCATGACCGGCTACCCCGACGGGCTCTACATCAACGGCTCAGGGAGTGCTGCAGCAGCCACGTCCGATGAACTGCGAGTCAGGAACACGATCCTTTCTGGTGTGGAACACTGGGGTGGCAATGGCTGGGGCAGTGCTGGTACCACTTTCTCCGATGCACCTGCCAACGGCGCGCAACACCCGAACAATCCCCGTGGCAACGCTTTGAAGACCGATGCGGATGGCTTCGATGTGGTGGCCTGGTTCAATACGCCATCCTTCGGCAACCAGATCCTCGACAAGTGGCAGGATGCCGGCATCAACCCCACCATCTTCGACCTCGGTACGCCCAACGTATTGCCCAATGGCGGATCGATGCTGCTGAGCGGTGCCGATTTCAGTGGAATGCCTTCCTACTTCGACGCTGTTCCCTTCCGTGGCGCATTCGGCGGCACCGACTGGACACAGAGCTGGGTGGATTGGGACTGTGGCCTGACCACCTACTAAGCTTGACAACGAACTTTGAGGCCAGGGAGAGCGCGTTGCTCTCCTTGGCTTCTTAATTAACGACCATGCGTAGAATAACCCTTTTCCTTCCCCTGATCGCGTTCGCCAGCTGCCAACCTGCGGAACCGGAAAGCGCTGCTTCCACTGAGCAACAAGCGGCAACGGAGAATGTCAAGCCTTCGCCCCTTGAAAACGCAAGGGTCGAATACGCTGTGGACCGGTACTACCCGGGTACCGCCAAGGATTCCCTGCTGGTGAACATGATCACCTTCATCTACAAGCGCCCCACCTCAGCGATCAACCTGGACCGTACGCTGCCTCAATTCAGGGCCTACTATGTGAAGCAGCTACCATCGTTCACACATGCTTTTCACAGTGTTGCAGCGGACAGCACCCACTGGTTCTATGTGATACGGCCGGCGCGTAGCGTGGATGGCGACAAACGTGGCGTGGGTGGCTGGTTCCGTACCAACGAAGTCATGGACATGGTGGAATTCGTGGAAGTGTTCAACACCCGTGTCCTACCCGAGCAGGAACTCTGGGACAAGGGCCTGGAGCTCTTTGAGCACATGCTCGCCAACGGCGATGTGGAAAGCCACCCACAACGTGATAGCTGGGTGGAATGGCCAGATGAGCGCCTGAAATACGACCGGGAGAAACGGGAGTGGCGGTACGTGGACTGATCAGGGCAACAGCGAATGGAAAGAGTGCGTGGCCCAGACATTATCGCCATCCATGACGGATAATACATTTACGCATCCAATCTCGATCCATGTCCAACCTCCGGTCCGTCCCCCTGTTCTGTTGTTTCCTCATCGTACTGCTACAGGCTTGTAAGAAGCCAACGGATGACCCGACTCCGGCCGACCCTGCCCCTGGGCCAACCGTACCGGTCATTCCTCCTGATGAGTTCGAACCATATGCGTGGTTCGATCTGGCCACGTTCGGGAACACCTTGATGGATCGATGGCAGGATGCCGCTATCAACCCGGCCATGTTCGACCTCGGCCAGAGCAGTGTCCTTCCGCTCGCGGGTTCGGCACTGCTCTCGGGAGCATCATTCCAACAACTCCCCCCGTTCTTCGAGCTGGTGGGTTTCAGAGGTGCCTTCGGGTCCATCGACTGGACCGAAGGATGGACCACATGGACCCCTGTTCCCGACCCACCGGGTCTGCCCATCCGCGACCTCCAAGGTGACCTGAATGGCTCTTGGCAGCTCAGTGCCGATACCATTTACCGATTGACGGGCACCGTGCGTGTGAAGAACGCTGCGGTTCTACAGATCCAAGCGGGTACACGTATCCACGGCGCTTTCGCGACCAATGGCCGTTTGGTCGTTGAACAGGGAGGGAGGATCCTGGCCGAGGGTGCATCGGATGCCCCGATCGTATTCACCTCCGACCGGCCGAACGGCATTGCACAACCGGGCGATTGGGGCGGTGTGACGATACTTGGCAACGCCGTGAACAATGCACCGGGTGGCACCACCACCATGGCGGGCATCCCGAATGGCACGCATGGGGGTTCCAATGACAACGATGATTCGGGTGTTCTGACGCATGTGCAGATCCATTTTGCCGGTCGCGCCGCGGCGAGTGAAACTCCTGCTGCCCTCCGCTTGGGCTCGGTCGGGCGTGGCACCACGATCGAGCACGTCCAGGTCGTCTATTCGGCCCATGCGGGCTTCCACTTCGCCGGCGGTACTGCTGAAAGCCGACGAACGATCGCCATGCACGGGCTGTCGGAGGATTACGTTTACGACCTGGGGCACAGCGGCCATCATCAGTTCATCTACTGCAAGCGAAGTGCATCGTTGGCCTCACTCGCTGGCACGAGCGCGATCAGGGTCAGGAACAACGAAGGCAACTCGTCGGACCTTCCACGGACTGCACCCATTCTGTCCAACATCACGGTCATAGGGGCCAAGAAGACGCGAGAAACGGCGATAAGTCTCCAATTCAGGCAGGCACTCTGGCTTCATGGCGATTGCCAACCCCACATCCATAACTCATTCTTCACCGGTTTCCCTAACGGGTTATATCTGGATGGCCTTGACGCCGTTACGAATGCGGGTCAACACCACCTGCGGGTGAGACATTCCACATTTGCAGGCGTGGACCATTGGGGTGGCAACGGCTATGGCTCGGCAGGCACTATTTTCACAGGCCCTCCCTCGAACGGCGATCAGCACCCCCAAGCACCCAGGGGCCAGGCTTTGAGCATGGACTTGTGATCAGCGGAAAGGTGAACGGTAGCATCGCTTAGATCCCGGCCACCAACATTCTGTCGCTCACCACTGCATCAACGCCAGCACAACGGCATACCGCGCCGCCTTGCCGAGGAACATCAGCACAAACACAGGCCCTATGGGCGCCCGGCCCAGGCCCAATGCGATCGCAATGGGATCGCCCACCACCGGCAGCCAGGTGAGCAGTGCGCCCCAGGCCCCGTAACGCTCCAAGCGGACCTGCCATTTCAACGCCTTGGCCGGGTCGGTGCGCAACCAGCGAGCGATCCGCTCCAGATCACCCAGGCGCCCAAGCCCATAGGAACTCATGCCTCCCAAGGTATTCCCGGCACTTGCGACAGCCCACAAGGACCACAGGCTCCATGGACCGAGGGTCATGCCCATCAACACTGCCTCGGAACTGAACGGCAGTACGGAGGCCGCCAGGAACGAGGCCAGGAACAAGCCCAGCAACCCCAACTCCACCCAAGTGTCGCCCAGCTCCATGTTGCTTCGCGCTTTGCACCGGAAGCCTGGTCAAATGTACCTTGTGCCTTTCGGCATGAGGTTTGAAAACCGCCGGTCCACCGAGTTGGAAATTGATGAAAACCCTGTTCACGTTGCTGTTGTTGCTGGCCTCCGTCCTTGACGGGGTGGCGCAGTTCAACCAGAACGAACAGCGGCAGCGCAACCCGCGCCCCTGGAGCCAGGGCCGCATGAGCACGGTGGGCGCAGGATTGGAGATCGGGGTCCCGGTCGGTGCCTTCAGCGAGAGTTGGGGCCGCGAGATCGTCGGCTTCAGTGCCAACCTCGGCGTGCCCATGCGCCTGCTGCCTATCGATTGGGGTTTCGATTTCGGATACGGACGCATGGGTGGCAGCGAGCAGACCGTGAACATCAATGAACCGGTCCTGAACGTGACCACCGCCGATCTTGTGGTGAACAGCGTGATCTACGGGTATCATGGCCTGCTGCGCCTAAAACCGTTCAATGGCAAGGTGAGCCCGTACCTCGAAGGGCTCGTGGGAGTAAGACACTTCACCACCAAGACCTTCGTGGAGGTGGAGGGCTTGTCCGAACCCCTGCGCAAGGAACGCGTGGCCAACCGATTTACCGGGAGCAGTGGCTGGGCGATCGGTGTGCATGTATCCCCCATCCCCATCTTTTATCTCGAAGGGCGCGTGGAGCGCTTGAGCAGCGGCCGGGTGGAATATGTGGACCCCACGACCATCTCGATCAGCAACGCCGGGGTGGTGGACTTCGAGACCCGAAGGTCCAAGACCAGTGTGATGAACGTGCACCTCGGTGTGGGTCTGCGCTTCTGATCCCCGGCCCCAACACACGGCTGGTTGTTGGTAACCTTTGCGTAACGCCGCTCCGGTCGTACATCGATCGCTGCTTTCTAGCTGTAAACTTGCGCCGTTAAGCAGATCCTCACTTCCCACGCACAGCACTTTGGACGGCCAAAAACGGATCCGGACCGCACTCATATCGGTGTTCCACAAGGATGGTCTTGAGCCCATCATCCGTGCCCTGCACCGTTCGGACGTCCATCTCTATTCCACCGGCGGCACGCAAGCATTCATCGAAGGGCTCGCCGTGCCGGTCACTCCGGTGGAGGACCTCACCACCTATCCCAGTATCCTGGGAGGACGTGTCAAAACCCTGCACCCCAAGGTGTTCGGCGGTATCCTGGGCCGCCGTGACCTCGAAAGCGATGTGGCCCAGTTGGAGGAATACGACATCCCTCCCATCGACCTGGTCATCGTGGACCTCTACCCCTTCGAAGCCACCGTGGCGGCTGGTGGCTCCGAGACGGACATCATCGAGAAGATCGACATCGGTGGGATCAGCTTGATCCGCGCAGCGGCCAAGAACCACCAGGACGTGGTGATCGTGGCCTCCATGGGGCAATACGGCGAACTCCTCCAGATCCTGAAGGAACAGGAAGGGAGCACATCGTTGGAACAACGCCGATCCTTCGCATCGAAGGCATTCGCTGTGAGCTCGCATTACGACAGTGCCATACACCACTGGTTCACCAAGGGTGAAGGTGACCTGCGCCTCAGTGCCGGTCCCAGACAGGTGCTGCGATATGGCGAGAACCCCCACCAGCGCGGGGCTTTTCACGGAGACCTCGCGGCCATGTTCGAGCAACTCGGCGGAAAGGCGCTCAGCTACAACAACCTGCTGGATCTGGACGCTGCAGTGGAACTGATCGATGACCTTGATACCATATGCAAGGACGGATCGGGCGGGAACAATGTGCCCTTCGCGATATTGAAGCACAACAATGCCTGCGGTGCCGCCGTAAGACCCTCCGTGAAGGAAGCCTGGGATGCAGCATTGGCCGGAGATCCCGTGAGCGCCTTCGGCGGGGTGCTGATCACCACGGCCCGGATCGACAAGCAAACCGCGGAGGCCATCGATACGATCTTTTTCGAGATCATCGCCGCACCCGACTATGATGACGATGCGTTGGAGCTGTTGCGCAAAAAGAAGAACCGCATGCTCCTCAAGCGCAAGCCAGCTACTCGCTCGACCACCAGGATCCGCTCCGCGCTGAACGGGGTCCTGAGCGAAGATGCCGATGCCGTGGTCGCCAACGCGCTAAGCATGAAGGCCGTTACCAGGAAGGCGCCATCCCCTGCCGAAGTTTCGGACATGGTGTTCGCCACGATCCTTGTGAAACACACCAAGAGCAACGCCATCGTTTTGGCCAAGGGGGATCAGTTGCTGGCCAGCGGCACCGGTCAAACCAGCCGGGTGGATGCCTTGGAACAGGCGATCGGCAAGGCAGGCAAGTTCAACTTCGACCTGAAGGGGGCTGTCATGGCCAGCGATGCCTTCTTCCCCTTCCCGGATTGTGTGGAGATCGCACATGCGGCAGGCATCACCGCGGTGGTACACCCCGGTGGTAGCATCCGCGATCAGGACAGCATCGACTACTGCAACGCGCACGGCCTGGCCATGTGCATCACCGGACATCGTCATTTCAAACACTGACCCCCGAACAGGACCATGAGCTGGTTCAACTTTTTCACCCAGGAGATCGCCATCGACCTTGGCACGGCCAACACCTTGATCATCCACAATGACAAGGTGGTGGTGGACGAGCCCAGCATCGTGGCCGTGGATCGAACCACCGGCAAGGTGATCGCAGTGGGCCGCCAGGCACAACAGATGCATGGCAAGACCCACGAGAACATCAAGACCATTCGACCCCTGAAGGATGGCGTGATCGCCGATTTCAAGGCAGCCGAGGACATGATCAAAGGCATGATCCGAATGATCAACCCCGGCAGGCGGCTGTTCACGCCCAACCTGCGGATGGTCATCTGCATCCCCAGTGGCATCACCGAAGTTGAAAAGCGCGCTGTGAAGGACAGCAGCGAGCACGCCGGGGCGAAGGAGGTGTACCTGATCCACGAACCCATGGCAGCCGCCATCGGGATCGGCATCGACGTGGAGGAGCCCATGGGCAATATGATCATCGACATCGGTGGAGGCACCAGCGAGATCGCCGTGATCGCGCTGGGCGGCATCGTGTGCGACAAGAACATCCGGGTGGCCGGCGATGAGTTCACCCAGGACATCGAGGAATACATGCGCCGCCAGCATAACATCCTGGTCGGGGAACGCACCGCCGAACAGATCAAGATCGAAGTGGGTGCCGCCATGACCGAGTTGGACAACCCACCGCCCGACTACGCCGTGCGTGGTCGCGACCTGATGACGGGCATTCCCAAGGAGATCACGGTGACCTACACGGAGATCGCACAAGCCCTTGACAAGAGCATCAGCAAGATCGAGGAAGCCATCCTCAGCGCCCTGGAGGCCACCCCGCCGGAACTGAGCGCGGACATCTACAAGACGGGCATTTACCTCGCCGGTGGCGGCGCATTGCTCCGTGGCCTGGACAAGCGGATCAGCATCAAGACCAAATTGCCGGTGCATGTGAGCGAAGACCCCCTGCGCGCCGTGGCACGGGGTACCGGCATCGCACTGAAGAACATCGACCGCTTCCAGTTCCTAATGAGAGAATAATGAGTGAGGAGTGACGAGTGGCGAGT
>JBGTIB010000240.1:0-7975 GCA_041745875.1 Flavobacteriales bacterium
CGGGGTCCATTGTTGCCGCTCGATCCGGTAGATAATCGCTTCGGCATCGTGCTCGCACACATCGGTCTTCCAGTACCGCATGCCCAGCTTCTCCAGCACGCGCACCGAGGCGATGTTCTCCCGGGCCACCCGGCCGATGATGGTCTCCAGCCCGAAGTGCTTGAAGCCAAGTTCCAAACAGGCACGACCTGCTTCGGTGGCATAGCCCTGTCCCCAGTGCTCGCGCAGCAAGCGGTAGCCCAGGTCCACATCATCATTCGGCAGGCGTTTCAAGCCGCACCAGCCTAGCCAGGCGCCATCCGAAGGACGGATCACGGCCCAGCGCCCAAAACCATTCATACGGTAGTCGGGGTAGGCGGCGAGGAATGCACGCGCCTCCTCTACGGAACCGAAGGGGCCATCCCCGGTATGGCGTACCACCTCCGGGTCGCTGTTCAGCAGGAGGGCATGTTCCGCGTCATCAGCGGTCATTTCCCGCAGATACAGGCGTTCCGTGGTGGCGATCTGGGTCATGGTCGCAAAGGTGGTGATCAACACTGGAAGCTTACCAATGCGTGACAGCGACCTGGTCGGCCATCACGCACGACCGGGTTACCTTTGTCCCTGTTCCGGCCGATGCCGATGAATTTTCCATGACCACTCCCACTTTTGCCAGGACCGCACCGGTCTTCTTCCAGCGCGTGCGCGAAGTGACCGAAGCCTATTTCAAGGAGAACAACTTGAAGAAGACGGGCGATCATCGCTTGTATTGGAAGACGGCGATCCTGCTCACCAGCTTGGTGGGCCTATATGTGCTTCTCGTGTTCTTCACACCGGCGTCGGGTTGGTTGTCCCTAGGCCTGTGCGCTGTATTGGGTGTAGTGGTGGCCAGTATCGGTTTCAATGTGATGCATGATGGTGCACATGGCAGCTACAGCAGCCGCAAGTGGGTGAACGAAATGATGGGGCATTCACTGAACCTGCTCGGAGGCAGCGTGTATTTCTGGAAGATGAAGCACAACGAGAACCACCACACCTTCACCAACGTGGAGGGCATGGACGATGACATCGACATCAAGCCGTGGGTGCGTGTGCATGAAGGCCAGCCCCGTTACTGGTTCCACCGTTTCCAGCATATCTACGGACTGTTGCTGTACGGTCTCACTTACCTGTTCTGGGTTTTCTATAACGATCTGAAGAAGTACTTCACCGGCAAGATCGCGGACAACACCCGCATGAAACCCTTGAAGTTGAAGGAACACCTGATCTTCTGGGCCACCAAGCTTAGCTACGTCTTCATTTTTCTGGTGCTACCCATGTTCTTCGCCGGGGTGCTACCCACCTTGCTCGGCTACGGCGTCATGGTTTTCGTCACTGGCCTGTTCATCGCTGTGGTGTTCCAACTGGCGCACGTGGTGGAGCACGCCGACTTTGTGCATCCCCCAACGGACGGACACCACATCGAGAGCGAATGGGCCGTTCATCAGGTCACGACCACGGTGAACTTCGCCACGCACAATAAGGTCTGGAACTGGCTTTTCGGCGGGCTCAACTTCCAGGTGGAGCACCACCTTTTCCCACGCATCAGCCACGTGCATTACCCCGCACTGAACAAAAGGCTGAAGGAGGTTTGCGCGGAGTTCAATGTGCCGTATCGCGAATTCCCCACGTTGCGCAGCGCACTGTGGTCGCATCTGATGCACCTGCGGCAGGTAGGAATGGCCTGAGGACCTGTAGTGGGATCCCGCACGGCGACCTGAGATCAGTACTTCACAAAGGAGTGTATGCTCGTGGTCCTGTCGTTCATCTGCACGTGAACGAAATATCGTCCTGCCGGCAATGCGATCACGTCGAAGGTGGCGCGCGACGCGGACACGGCGCGATGCTCCATTATACGTCCGGCAATGTCCACAAGGGTCAGGCTTGACATATGCCCGGAGCTTGTGATGTGCAGAACATCGGAGGTGGGCGATGGGTACAGTTGGGGTCGAAGCGCCTCCGTTCCATCCATGCCTACGACCCCGCTGAATGCCAGGTCGTCCACTTTCATGAAGCTGCCTGCCACCGGAGCGGAAAAATTCTTGCTGGCGGCGAATTGCACCCGGGCGGTGTCAGGCGTTTCGCTGCTGAGGTAGTTGAACGGTAAGGCGAAGATCGTCCACTCACTGGCCGTGCCGCTGATCAACATGGTACCGCTGGCGACCAGTTCCGCACTGGCACTTGCTGTGTTCCATTTGGTGAGTGCCACTTGGACTTCGCCGGTATCCGTGGGCTGTATCCCATACTGCCATTTGCCGGTGAGTAGGACGGGCCGTTGTGCATAAGCAAAGGGTTCTGCGGACATCCATCCCTGTACAACCATCGTTCCCTCGGGTACCTGGCGCGAGGTGATCACGGCGTGGTGGGAACCCACAGCACCGGGTGAGCCTCGCTCCACGGTCAGGACCGGTCCCCAAAGTGTCTCAATGTCGTTGTAGGTCAGCCAATGGGTGGGGTCCAGGTATTCCCCCTGGTCCGACCAATCCTCGAAACCACCATTGGGGATCTGGGCCGATGCGGAACCAAGCGAACACCAGAATGCGATGCAGGTCAGGGATCGAAGGGCCTTCATGTCATGGGCTGTTCAGGCGAAGTGCGCAAAGGATGGGAACCTATTGCAAGACCGATGCACGCTACGCCATAGATGCAAGGTAACGTTAATGACACCAGGATCCAGCACCAACAGTGGACACGTGCCTTCTGCCGATCCGCATCATTCCAGCACCACTGGCATGTCCTTCGGATGCTTCACCGTATAGCTGAAGCCGAGTTTCTTCGTGGCCTTGGGCTCCAGGGTGAAGTTCCAGATGAGCGACCCCTTTTGGTCGTCCACAGTGGCGCCACCCTTGTCCTCCAGCTTCACTTCGATCTCGCTTTGCGGGCTCAAGGGATATTGATCGCGAACCTCCAGGTCCACGGAAGTGCTCTTCGTATTGCGTACGGTCAGGTCCCAGCCGATGGTGACGGTTCGTTTGCCGCCCACGATAGCTTTCTGGTCGGTGGTCTTTCGCTTCACGCGTTCCACCACCACGCCCTTGTCGCGTCCCAGGCTGATGTCCAGCGTATCGCGCGGCATGTCCAGGTTCAGGTAGCTCTGGCCCACGAAGGTTCCTTCGAAGAATACGTTGGCATCGCCGGGCAACAGGTTCAGGTCCTCCCAGCCCGTGGTGCGGGCGTAGAGGAATGCATCCTTATCCATCTTGGGCGTTGCGTAGTGCTTATACAAGGCGGGAATGCTATGGCTTTTCACACCCACGGTGTGGGCCTTGCCATCGCTTGGAATGGTGAAGGGCGTTTCGATCACGAACTCGGTGGTGGTGGTGCGGTAGGCTACGGTGTTGGATACGGTGGTACGTGCATCCATGTCCTCCTGCTCCATTGCCATCGACCCATCAAAAGCCTTGTCCGACCGTTCTCTTGCGGGCGCGGGTGCGCGGCTCATGGCCGAGATCTCCTGCATTTGCATCGGTCGGGGGAGGTGGAGCGTCCACGGATACAACTGGGGCATTACGCCGCCCAGTGTGGGGTTGCCGCTGCTTAGGCTCAAGGCCACTTTGCTCCAGTCCTCGCCGGTGTTGTTGGTCACCTGGGCCTTCATCAACAGTTCGATGGGCTGGCCCACGCTCTTCGCGCGGAGATCGTACGCGGGGATCCAACCTGCGTTGGCCACGAAGCAGGTGAGCGTGAAACTTGCGTTCACTTCGGTGCTGCTGCTGATCTCCACCACGACCTCACTGGTGGGACGTGGTGCCTGGGCCTGCAACTGCTGCATCTGCTGGCGCAGCTTCTGCAGTTCCTCGTTGATCGCCACGAGTTTCTCCTGCTGGGCCAGCCAGCCGTTCTTCACGGCCTTCATCCGCTCTCTTACATAGTCGTTCACCGCTGCCAGTTGTGCTGCGGTCAACCCGTTCTGCTGGCCACCCACGGTGCTGTTCTTGCCCAGCAATTGTTCCTCGTTCACCCATACATCCTGCATGGCCTTCTCGAAAGCGTGGTCCTTCTCCAACTTCTGGATCTGTGCCGTGATCTCATCGATCTCCTTCTTCTTCGGACTCTCGGTGAGATAGTTCATCCGGTGGTTCACACTAAGGATCGTGTAACCGCCTTTGCCGGTCACCTGGATGCTCTGCGGATCGAGTTGTTGCGGAAGCCCGGTGAACACCAATGTGCTCGTCCCCGAAGGGACGGTGGTGCTGGCGGTGCGCGCCACCTGTGCCCCGCTCAGGAAGACCTTTACTTCGGAGAGCTTGGATGTCACGGGTTTCTCGGTCGCTTGCAGCGCGGTGGCGAGCAGCAAGGGAAGGAACAGGATGGGGCGCATGTTGGAATGATGTGGGTGCAAAGGAAGCACGGCGACGCCGCCTTCGAACAGTTCGGTACACCCCTTTACCGAAATGGTTCATTGGAGCATGAACGGACAGGGGCCGTCCCTGATGGGACGGCCCCTGTCCTAAAACATGCCGGTGGATCAACGCTGGATCACCAGGCGCTGCGTGCTTCGGAATTCACCACTGGTGAATTTCACCAGATACATACCAGTAGCGAGCTGCCCGTTGAGGTTGACGATGGTGTTCGCCGTGCCGTCCTGTATGGGGATCTGACGGATCAAGGCGCTCTTTCCACTGAGGTCGGTGAGTTCCATGGTCAGATGTGCTGCATCGAGTGGCAGGTCCGTGACGTTCAACTGGAACTGATCGCCCTGGTTGGGGTTCGGCCAGATGGTGAGCCCGCCGATCCTTTCGAGTTCGATGTTCTGGTTCCCACCTTGGGCAGGAGGGATCTGGATGGTCAGTAGGCAGATATCGCCCCATACGCTGTCGGGGTCCGCCGGGTCCACACACCACGCGCCTCCCTTGAAGGCCCGTACATCCACCTCATAGGTCTTGCCCGGCAACAAGGGATCACCGAGGGCGATACCCCAGGGAAAGTTCAGGATGTAGGTGTTGGTGGTGCGGATGATCTCCACGTTCTCGGCGGGGATCCGGAAGCGCCACTGGTATTGTGTGCTGCCACCGATGGGGCGTGCGTACACACGCTGGCCACCGATGAACTGGCGGAACTGGCCACAGCTCAGATATTGGTTACCCGGAATATCCATGAGCTTGGTGGGAGGGCATTGTGCCAGGGCTTCATTGCGAATGAAGAGGCAGGTTGGACCCCAGTCCCCATTCACGTTCAGCACGCGCGGACGGATCCGGACGTTCATCAGGTCATGCTCCGGGATGTGATTGGCCACGACCCAGTTGTTGAGTTTCATGTGGCATGCACGTGTGGCTCCTACATTGCCGAATCCATCGGTGATCGTGTGGCTGCGGAACTTGCGGAAGCTGTAACCACCATTGGGGTTGTAGATCCAAAATTCGTAGCCGGTCGTGGGGCTTTGGACACTATTCAGACCATCCACCACCCATTGCGCACTCACATCGTCATCGGGTGTGGCCACGATGTACTCGCCGCTCTTCCACCAGTATTTGTCGCAACTCGTGTAGATGGGCTCCACATCGCTGATAGGCATGCAGAAACTGTACGCATTGCCAGTGATCTGGCTCAGGCTGCCGAAGTCACCATTGTTCTGATTGTCGAGGATGCGCCTGTTGTCCACGGTATTCCTCAACTGGTACCCCCCGTTGAAGCCCGCTAGCATGCCATCACCCGCTGAGTCGAAAACCTTGAGGATGTAGCACCCTTCAGGTACACAGAAATTCGTGGTGATGTTGATCTGGAACCCTGGGAAGTAGGGTCCGCCTGCTGCCACGGTGAATGTCGTGATGGGGTCGATGACCTGCCAGGTGGTTTGATTGGCTTGAAGATCCGTGTTGATCTCCAGGGTCACCAGTTCACTGCACAGGAAACCGCGCGACCCGTCAACAAGGTCCACGGTGATCTCCTGGGTCCTGACAGGCTCCGATGGGGATGAATGGGTCGTTGAAGTGGACGTACGGGCAAGGGCTTCGCTAGGAAGGTATGCCACCAAGGCGATCATCGCGACGATCCACGGGCGACCATTTGTCGTGCCGGGATGTTCCTGGGTCGATCTTGTGAGTAACATGGTTCTTTGTGTATTTGACTGCGTACCACCCAGGGCGGGATCCAAGTTGCCTAACGCTCGATCTTGATCCTCTGGAGACCCCGTAGCCCCGCCGATGATGATCGGCGGGGCTGTTCCGTGGGCTCTTGTATTCGGTACTTGTAAATCCGTTCCGGTCAATTCGTGATCACCATTCGGTGACTGTACCGTTCCTCACCGGCCATGATGGTCACGAGATACACGCCCGAGGCAAGCTGACCGTTCAGTTGGATGAGCTGGTCGAGGCTGCCATCGGTAACGCTGAACTGGCGTGCTACCTGACGCTTTCCTTGCAAGTCGTGGATGTCCATGGTAATGGACATCACTTCCTCAGGGATGTTCGTCAGAGCAATGCGGAATTGGTCGCCATTGTTCGGGTTCGGCCAGAGTTCCATCCCACGATCGGCGGTGTGGGCCAGGTTCTGGTTGCCTCCCTGCATGGGAGTGTTCAGGATGGTCAGCAGACAGATGTCTCCCCATGCGCTATCGGCATCCAGGGGATCCACACACCAACTGCCATTGCGGAAGGCGCGTACATCCACCTCGTAGGTCTGACCGCCCACCAATGGTGCAGCTATTCCGGCATTCCAGCCAAAGTTCAACAGGTAGGTGTTCGTGGTGCGGCGGATCTCCACGTTCTCGGCGGGGATCCGGAAGCGCCATTCATACTGGGTCGCGCCGCCGATCGGACGGGCATACACCCGTTGCCCAGCGACGAACTGGCGGAACTGACCACAGCTGAGGTACTGGTTACCCGGTATATCCATCAACTTCGTGGGGGGGCACTGTGCCAGTACCTCATCGCGAATGAATCGGCATGCCGGACCCCATGGGCTATTGGTACCCTGGACCCGACTGCGGATCCGCACGTTCATCAGTTGACCCTCCGGTATGTGGTTGGCCACCACCCAGTTGTTCAGTTTCAGGTGGCAGGTGCGGGTGGCACCGATGTTACCCATGCCATCGGTGATCTTGTGGCTGCGGAACTTGCGGAAGCTGTACCCACCATTGGGGTTGTAGAACCAGAACTCGTATCCGGTGGTCGCACTCTGCACACTGTTGGCGCCATTGGGCACCCACACGGCGCTGACCCCTAAGTTCTCTACGGCCACGATGTATTCCGCTGTCTTCCACCAATACTTGTCGCAACTGGTGTAGATCAGCTCGTCGTTGCCCACTGGTATGCAGAAGCTGTAGGCATTGCCGGTGACCTGGCTGATGCTTCCGAATCCGCCGTTCTGCTTGTTGTCGATAATACGACGGGCATCGGCGGTGAGGCGGAGTTGATAGCCTCCGTTGAAGCCGTTGATCATGCCGTCACCAGCGCTATCGAATACCCGGAGGACATAGCATCCTTCCGGTAGACAGCAATTGTGCGTGGCATTGATCTGGAAGCCATTCACATAGGGTCCACCGGAGCAGCTTGGGCTTCCCGCTCCGACCAGTGTGATGTCCCAGGTGGTTTCAGTTCCGCTCAGGTCGGAGTTGATCTCCAGGGTCACGTTGGTACAAGGCACCACACAGGGTACTTCACCTGTGTTACCGCCTACGCAGTCGCCGCAATTGTCAAAGAAGGCGGTTCCTCCGAAGTCGCCATTGCAGTCAGCCACGCAGGGTGCATCACCGGTGTTTCCACCGACGCAATCGCCGCAGTTGTCGAGGAAAGCTGTGCCGCCGAAGTCGCCGTTGCAATCAAGGACGCAGGCTACGTCACCGGTGTTTCCACCAACGCAGTCACCGCAGTTGTCGAAGAAGGCTGTTCCACCGAAGTCGCCGTTGCAGTCCTGCACGCAGGCTACGTCACCGGTGTTTCCTCCGACGCAGTCACCGCAGTTGTCCAGGAGGCTGTTCCACCGAAGTCACCGTTGCAGTCAGCGACGCAGGGCACAT
>JBGTIB010000241.1:0-10201 GCA_041745875.1 Flavobacteriales bacterium
GAGCCCTTCGCCTACCTCCGCGATGTGATCGCACGCATCCCAGAGCACAAGGCCAACAGGCTCAGCGAGCTGCTGCCCTACAACTGGCAGCCCTTAGCAAAATAGCGCTCCGCTACGGGAGGTAGTTGGCCGGATGCTTACGCTGCAACGCAGTGGTAATGTCCCAGCCAATTTCCGTCTTGATGAACGAACGCTCCAGTCGACACCACGTAATCCGATACTCCTGGGCTGGCTGAAGCAGTCAAAAGATCAAAAGGGTCAACGGTTTGTTCGCGCTATTAGTGAAGGTACTCGCACGATGCTCCATGAGATGAGCGAAGCTCATCTCCCACCACCTGAGTATCAGGTCACCGACTCGGAAACTATAGTGACACTTCGTACTGATCCTTCAAGGCATGAAAGAAATAGCGAGAGGGCTTCAGCATTTTCAAATATGTACAGTGTAATCAGCAACACTGTAATGAGTGGCGACTGGCGCACAATTGCCCTATCAACACTCAAGGATCGACTTTCCGCAGGTGGATGGTACATAGATCGTCTTGCACATGGTAGAATGACCGCCCATCGGCGTGGTACCGAGTTCTCTCTACCAGACGCGGTATCTAAGGTTATTCGGCTTTACCCAGCCTATACCATGACCTTCCGTGAAATACAAAAAGCGCCATACCTCATCGTAGACTACACGGTGGAGGTTAAGAGTATTCTTTCCTTGGCAGAACTTGAACGGAGAGGGCATTCAATTGCTGCATTTGAAGGTCGTCGCGTGGAAGCAAAGACAGTCGATGGTTGGCAAAGTGGGCGTATTGAAACAGTTGGAGAAGGGGCAGCTCGGGTTCTGTTTACCGAGTCGGCTACTAGTGAAACAATTGCCTTAAATAATATCATCCCCAGTCTTGGAATACGTGAAGTACGTGACGAACTTAAAGATGTTCGGTTCGACCTTAGTACGGAAATCAAGAAGCGTAGCTTGGCTTCGGCTATTGCTTCCGCACGCAAGCGAGCCGAGACAACTCATTTGACCGTTCAGGGTCTAGCTGAAAGAGTCTTTCCACTTAAGGTCGGGCCTATTGAACTGGGCTTATCGTCTGAACCAGTAAGACTCGATATGTCATCCGGCCTAATTCCGAGAACCCTTGCAGAACCAGTGGTCGAATTCGACAGAAAACATGAGACAAGTAATATTCGAGATGGAATTACTCAGTTCGGGGCATATGATCACCCTCATGATGAGATTGAACTAGTACCAATCGTAGCGTTCGGTCATCGATCAGAAATGCAGGCACTCATTGAGCGACTAAAAGGCGGGAAGTTCAAGTACAAAGGCGCGGAACGCACTTTTGGCGTTCGCTTCACATACGCCACTATAGCAGTAATGAGTCCCGAAGAAGGTCCGTTAGAAACGGCAACTAGAATACTTGGTGAGCATCAGAATTGGGCAGGAGATTCTAGCTTGAAACGGCTCTTTTTAATCCATGTACCTGAGGCCAGTTTCGCTTTGGACGATGCCACATCGCCCTATTACAGGACGAAGCGGTTTCTTCTTGAGGCTGGTGTGCCTTGTCAAATGGTCGATACACCAACTCTAATTAATCCTGATTACAAAGATCTCAATCTAGCATTGAACATAGCTGCAAAATGTGGCGTCGTTCCTTGGGTATTGCCTGAGGGTATGCCCGATGCTGATTTCTTGGTGGGCCTTTCGTACACACAACATCGCGGTGACGCAAACACTCGCTTGATGGGCTACGCCAATGTTTTTAATCGGTATGGTAGGTGGCTCTTCTATTCTGGCAATATGCACGCGTTTGACTATGACGATCGGACTCCAAGACTTGCAGAACTAGTTGAGGATACTTTACGGAGGGTTGAAAATCTATCGGAAACACCTCACGTTTATTTTCATTATTCCGCTCGTTTCTCCCGAGAAGACCGCGAAGCGTTGGTGGCTGCCGCACGTCGTGTGCGTCCCAACGGAACATACTCCTTCATATGGATCAATAGCCATCATCCTATTCGTTTGTATGATGACAGACCGGAAAGCGATGGTAGTTTGGCACGAGGGAGTTACGTGGTGACTACAGCTAATCAGTTCTACTTAAGCACCACTGGCTATAATCCTTATCGCAAGGTGCTTGGCACACCAGTTCCACTTGAGATAAATGTCTGGCGATATGCACCTTCCGGGCATGGCAATACGCCGCCTGATTTACATTCATTAGCTAGACAAATACTTGCTCTTACCAAACTGAACTGGGCTTCATCTGACGCACTAACTGGCGAACCCATAACAACAAAATACGCAGGTGACATTGCCTATCTAACAGCTGCATTCATGCGTCAAGGAGGAACCTTTAAACTGCACAAAGCCCTTGAGCAAAGCCCTTGGTTTCTATAAGGATTGAAAATACCAAGCTACCAGTAAGGTATATTCCCCTACCGCAGATGTGTCTCACAATCGAAGCATTCATCCACCCTGTACCCATTCGAGATAGGCAAGGAAGATGGGTCTCATCAATTAATTGGGACCGTTGCTAGCTGCTTGTCTCTCAGCTTAACCATTCTTACGCTATAGGCACTTCATAGTGGCGCCCGTTCGTTAAAGAGTAGGCTTTCTTAGGCAGAATTTTCCGCATTACATTGTATGGGTAATGTCCTAGGTGTTCTACTCAACTTCCCGGAGTTCAACATACAACTCTAACCCAAAGGGGTAAGGTCCCGTGCCTACCCCAAGATTCTGCTCCCACATCAGGTAAGTAACATCTTCCACTATGTACATCGTCTCATCGATTTCCACTCGATGTCCTCGCTTGAGTTCCCGGTAACCGTTTGGTGGCCGGGTGTTAGAAATGTAAGCATCCTTTAAATGTTCGAAGGCACTCTCATGTGTATAGTCATACTTGAGGGCATTGTCCTTGTCGCCGAGATGGTATACCACTCGGGTACGTATTTCTCTTTCCTTCATGGCTTGAAGATACCTATATCAGATTAATCAATCCTTAAAACCTACGCATGGTCTCACATAGTCGACCCTGTGGCTCCAACCCCACTGCCACCCACCGCATCCCCCACCATCCCCAACTCCGCCTCCTGCCCAACCATCCCCTTGTAACTCCGGTGCCGCGCATTCAAGCGCCGCTGGCTGGGGTGTGCCAGCATCCCTAGGTTCACGGCACCCACATGCCCGATGAAGTGCGCCGGTGTCCGCAAGTTCGCAAGCATCCATTATCTTGCCCGTCGGACCAGGTGCTCAGGTATGCGAAGCAAGGCCCGCCACCACGGCTCGTGGTAGGCGGGCCTTGTGCTTTTATGACTTGGACCATCTACCTTATTCAATACATATACCATGTCCCTCAAACGCATCGAAACCATCAACTGCCCGGCTTGCGGCAAGCAACAGGACATGTTCGTGTGGAGCACGGTGAACGCCATTGACCCGAAGGCGGCACAGATGGTGCGCGAGCAGCGGGTGAACATGTTCCAGTGTACACAATGCGCCCACCAGGCATTCGTGGATAGCCCGGTGTTGTACCACGATATGGAGAACCGCTACTGTGTGCAGTACGTGAGCCGCGATCAAATGGGTGACCCGGACTTCTATGCCACGCTAAGCAAACAAGGCACGCTGATCCTGGATGAACTGAGCCAACGCCTCTTTGACAGCCAGGGCGAAACGTATTTCAACCACCCGCACTTCGTGTTCTCAACGCGGGAGATGGCGGCCTACATCGTGTTCCGGGAGCTCTGCGCGGCGCATGGTCAGGCTGCGGGATCGGCGACATAGCCGGTGCCATGACATGTACGGTTCGGAACGTCCACGCACTTGGTTTTGTGGATCCCCCCAAAGACGAACGGACCGCCGCTTGCGCGGGGTCCGTCCATCTTCCCTGGTCCCTACCCACCTACCAACTACATCGACAGCACCTTGAATTCCGTCCGGCGGTTCCGCTGGTGTTCATCGTCGGTGCATTGCTCGCATTTGCAGTCCTCCGAGGGCTTGGACTTGCCGTAGCCCTTGCTTGTGACGCGGTCCTTGGCGATACCCTTGGAAATGATGTAGTCCACGGCGCTCTTGGCGCGGCGTTCGGAGAGGGTCATGTTGTACGCGTCCTTGCCGCGGCAGTCGGTGTGTGAGCTCAGCTCGATCCGCACCGTGGGGTTCTCCTCCAGCACGCCCACCAGTTTGTCCAGTTCCACCGCGGCATCGGCGCGGATGTTGAACTTGTTGTAATCGTAGAAGATATTGTCCAGGCGCACCACCTGGTCCACCTTCAGCGGGATCATGCGGAAGTCGGTGTAGATCACCGAGCTTGGTTTGCCCTTGGTGCTGATGCGCACGCTTTGCTTGAAGAAGTCTGGCTTGTCCACCTTGATCTTGTAATCCGTCTCGGGGATCAAGGCGAACTGGTAGCGGCCACTGGCATCTGTCACGAGTTGTTCCAGCACGGCATCGCGTCCATCGGTAAGGGTCACGGTGGCACTATCGAGGGGTTCCTCGGTCTCGGCGTGCATCACCATGCCTTCGGCCGCATAATCGTACTTCACGAGTTCCACCAGGATGTCCTCCAGCGGATCGGTGTTGGTGGCGATGGCCATCTCCTGCTGGAAATAGCCGCTCTTGTTGGCCACCAGCAGGTACTTCTCGTGGTACTCCACATCGATCTTGAACTTGCCGCCGGGCTCGGTCTCCAGCTGGTAGCGTTTGATGTGCTGCCCTTTGGCATCCTTCAGCAGGATGGTGGCCCCCTCGATGGGCTCGCGGGTGTTCTTGTCGATCACGGTGCCGGCGAGGTAGATCATCTGCGGGCGGATGGTGCAGCCGTAGATATCGTCGCTGCCCAGTCCACCGGGGCGGTCGCTGGCGAAGAAGCCGGTGGTATCGTTGATCAGGATGAGGCCGTGGTCGTTGTGCTGTGTGTTCAAGGGATAGCCCATGTTGAACACGTTGCCGGGACCGTCGCGCGTGAGTCGGCTGCGGAAGATGTCCATGCCGCCCAGTCCGGGATGGCCGGCGGAACTGAAATACAGGGTACTGTCCCGGGAGAGCATCGGGAACATCTCGTTGGCCGAGGTATTGACGCGGGGCCCCATGTTGACGGGCACGCCCCATTGGTTGCCGAGGTTCTCGCTGTACCAGATGTCCGTGCCACCATGGCCACCGGGCCGGTCGCTCACGAACAGGAGCAGGCGTCCGTCGGGGGAAATGCTGGGATGGCCGTAGTTGTGGTCCGGGTCGTTGTGGTCGAAGGGGATCAGGGCCCCCCATTCGGGCTGGCCGAACTCCCCTTCCACCACGTCGGTGAAGTAGATGCCCAGGTTCAGTTCACCCCGTTGGTTGGTGGTGGTGACGCCGTAGTGCACGTTGTTCCGCGTGAAGTACATGCGCTTGGCCAGGGAGTCGTAGGTGACGGTACCGTCGTGGTAGCGGCTGTTGATGTCCTTGCGCATTACCATGGGCTCCTCGGCCGTCTCGCCTTTCAGCAAGGCGGAGAACAGGTTGAGGTAGGGTTCGTCGTCCCAGACATAGGTGCGGTTGCCGCCCACACCTTCGCCACGCGCGCTGGAGAACAGCAAGAGTTCGTCGAGGATGGCCATGCCCAGATCGGCCTGTGGGGAGTTGATGGGCACCTTGCGGATGGTGGAACTGGTGCTGTCGCGTTTCAAGCGGCCGAAGAGACCGGGGCTGGCCAGATAGGCGGCGGCACGGGCATCATCGGGCCGCTCCTTGATCACCGCCTCGTACTGGATCAAGGCTTCGTTGTACTTGCCATTGGCCCGCAGCTGGTCGGCGAAGGCCAGCAGGTCGTCGGATGTGCGCCCACCCACATTGATCAAGCGGCGATAGGCCCCTTCCGCACCTTTCGAGTCGCCCATCTTGCGGTAGGTGATCGCCAGCCGGCGCAGGTCGGCCGCATCGGCCTTTCCCTTGGCGTCGAGGTTCTCGTAGATGGCCGCCACCTTGGGAAAGTCGAACACTTCGGCGTAGCGATCGGCCATGCGCTCCTGGAGCCGTTGGCCCTGCACGAACGTGGCCTGCAGGCCAAGGGCTGCAAGCGCTGCCAGGGGCAGGGTTCGTTGCACGAGGGATATCGTTCGTTGGATCATGGTCAGAAGTAACGCGGTGAACGGACGCCTTTCATCTTGTTGCCGAACTCGTAGCCCACCATGATCTCGTGCGATCCTCCGCTGTAGTTACGGATGACCGATACGGGATAGTCGTACGAGTATCCCACGGTGAGCTCATTGGTGATGTGGTACTGCATCAACGCCCCCACGGCATCGGTGTGGCGGTACATGGCACCCAGCCAGAACTTCTCGAAGAAGAGGAAGTTGGCCGTCAGGTCGAAGCTCACCGGTGCACCCTGCACGGCCTTCACCAGGAAGGTGGGCTTGAACTTGTGGTAGACCCCCAGGTCGAATACGTAACCACCGGTGAGGAAGTAGTGCGGCTGTTGCCCCGGCTCGGAGATGAAGGCCAGTGAATCCGTTTGGAAGAACTCGGTGCGCAGGAGCTTCGGTGTGCTGATGCCCAGGAAATACCGATCGCTGTAGTACATCACCCCGAATCCGAATTGGGGATCGAGCTTGGTGTTCACGTTCTGTTGGAAGACCTGATCGTTCTCCATCAGGGGATCCAGATCGGCATAGTTCCCCTGCAGCAGGTTGAGACCACCCTTCAGTCCGAAGGCCAGCTTGGCATTGCCCATGTGGATGCGGTAGGCGAGGTCGGCCATGAAGGTGTACTGGGTGATGGGGCCATGGCTGTCGCGCATGATGGTACCCCCCACGCCCAGGCTCTCGTGCCACAGCGGTGCATGCATGGTGAGCGTCTGCGTGGCAGGCGCACCTTCGAAGCCCACCCACTGGTGCCGGCTCAATGCCTTGAGGCTGGTGCGCTCGGCACTGCCGGCATAGGCCGGGTTCAACGCAAGCAGGTTGAACATGTATTGGGTGAACTGTGGGTCCTGTTGGGCTAGGACGGAAGTGCCCATGCCCAGGGCGAACAACACGCCCATCCATCTGTTGGCCATCGGTCGCATCGGCGTGTTCTGTTGTAGGCGTGGGATGATCATCGGCGTAGGAAGATGAAGCCGGTGTGGGCATCGCTGCCGTCACCGAGGTCAAGGACATAGTAGTAGGTGCTCTCCGGGAGCTTTTCGCCGAATACCGCTCCGAACTGGCTGGTGCCGTCCCAGTCGCTTACATAAGGACTGCGGTCCACCACCTTGTTCCCCCAGCGGTTGAAGATCTGGATGTTGTTCTCCGGGTAGGACAGGATGTTCTCGATCACGAACACATCGTTCACGTTGTCCCCGTTGGGTGAGAAGGCGTTCGGTATGGTGATCGTCAGGCAGTCCCTCAGATGGACCACCATGGTATCGGTGGTGATGCCGCAGGTGCCGTTGTCCACCGTCCACACGAACACGTTGTGCCCGGGTTGCATGCCGGTGATGTCCGTGGCGGGGTTACCCGGCTCCAGGATGTCGCCGCTTCCGGACACCAGGCTCCACACGCCGAAGGAGGTGCTTTGCGCGGGCTCGGCATCGAGCACGGTGGTGGTGACATCCTCACAGAATTGTTGGTCGGGTCCGGCATCGGCGGCCGCGGCCGTGTGGTCGAACACGAAGATGCTCATCTGATCGCTGCTGCTTCCGCATGCACCATTGTCCACGGTCCACGAGAACACGTTCTCCCCAAGGCCCAGGCCGGTGATCACCGTGAAGGGGTTGGCCGGGTCGGCGATGTCGGCCGAACCGTTCCCCAGGGTCCACTGACCTGTGGCGGGGAACGTTGCCCCACTGGCGAACATGGTCACTTCGTCGGTGATCGGCGTGCAGAAACTTTGGTCCGGACCAGCGGCAGCGTCCTGCGCGCTGCCATCGAAGGTGGTGATGGTCACTTCATCGATGGTGATCCCCGCACCGCAGGGTCCATTGTCCACCACCCACTGCAAGACCACCGCGCCCACCTGCGTGCCGCTCAGGGTGGCGCTGGGGTCGTTCGGGTTGCTGATGCTACCGGTGCCACTGACGAAGACCCATGTACCGGTGGCCGGTGCCGTGACCGCATTGCCCTGCAGTGTCGTGCTGGTGGTGGGCGTGCACAACTGCTGGTCGGGACCGGCGTCCGCATCGGCCTGGGCGGCATCGTACACCGTGATGGTCACCTGGGCGTCGCTGGTACCGCAGGGTCCGTTGTCGATGGTCCACTGGAACACATTGGGACCGATGCCCAGTTCGCTCACTGCGGTGGTGGGGCTACTGGCGTCAGAGAGCACACCAGCGCCACTGATCAGTACCCACTGACCGGTGCCCGGGAATACGGCTGCGTTCCCTGCCAGGATCGTGGAGGTCTCCGGCGTGCACAGGTCCTGGCCGGGTCCGGCGTCGGCATCAGCCGCATCGCCGTCGTAAATGGACACCGTGACCACGGCGGAGGTGATCCCGCAGGCGCCATTGTCGATGGTCCAGGTCAGGTCATGGACCCCGACACCCAGTCCGTTGATGATGGTGTTGGGATCGTTCGGATCGGCGAACGTACCGCTGGTCGATGTCCAGGTGCCGACACCGGGGAAGATCGCATCACTGGCCGACAACTGCACATCATCCACTGGCGTGCAGAGATCGATGTTCGGGCCCGTGGACGCTGCTGGTGCATCGCCATCGTGCACCACGATGAGCACCGAGTCGACGCTTGGCGGACCGAAGCCGCACTGACCGTTGTAGATCGTCCACACGAATTCATGCACGCCGGGATCAAGTCCCGTCACGGCCGAATTGGCGTCGTTGATATCCACGACGGTCGCGTTGCCCTGGATGATGGTCCATGTGCCCACACCGGGGACCACCGGGATATTGCCCTGGAGGTTGGTGTTGACATTCGGGGTGCAGAGTTGCTGGTCCGGTCCCGCATTGGAAAGCGGTGCGTTCGGATCGTACACCAGGACGTTCACTGTATCGGTGAGGATACCGTTGTTCGGACAGGGGTCCCAGTCCAGGGTCCAAACGAAGGTGTTGGTGCCCTGCACCAGGTTGGTCACGGTGGCCGTTGGATCGTTCACATTGGAGAAGGTGCCGAAGCCCGCGATCACCGACCAGGTCCCCACGCCAGGAAGCGGTGGCTGCACACCTTGCATCTGGACCGTATTGATCGGGATGCAGGTCTCCAGGTCCGGTCCCGCATCAGCTGCTGCCGTGGTATCGCTGTAGAGCGTAATGCTCACCTGGTCGGATGTGAGGCTGTTCAGGCAGGGACCGTTGAACACTTCCCACTGGAAGACGTTCACCCCGATGCCGAGATTGGCGATCAGCGTGTTGGGATCCCCGGGATCCGTGATGAGACCGGAACCGCTGACCAGGGTCCACGTACCGGTGGCCGGGATGATCAATGTACTTCCTGCCATGAACACACTGTCCTCAGGTGTGCACAGTTGCTGGTCGAGCCCGGCGAACGCATTCGGGTTGTTGGGATCGAACACCAGCACATTGACCTGGTCCGTGGTCGTCACACAATCGCCGCCCTCCAGGGTCCATTGGAAGGTGTTGATGCCGATCTGCAGGTCGGTGATCGTGGTTACGGGCGTGGTCGAGCTTACGATCGTCCCAGAGCCGTTCACCAAGCTCCAGGTGCCGGTCGCGGCACCCACGGGCGCATTGCCGGTAAGGGTCACCACATCATCCGGGAAACACAGCTGTTGGTCCGCACCGGCGTCGGCAGGCGGAGCGGATGCGTCGAACAACACGATGGTCACGATGTCGCTCGTGAGCGTATTCGGGCAGTTGGCTCCATTGTATACCTCCCACTGGAATTCGTTCGTGCCGATGGTCAAGCCGCTCACGGTGGTGTTCGGATCGGTGTCGTCCACGAATACACCGGTACCGTTGATCACGGTCCATTGGCCGCTGGCGGGGAAGGTCACGGAACTGCCATTGAGCACCGCGCTCGTCAACGGCGTACAGACCTGTTGGTCGATGCCTGCGTTCGCGTTCGGATTGTTCTCATCGAAGACGAGGATGGTGACCAGGTCGGTGGTGAGCGGGTCGGCGCAGGGGCCGTTGCTCACGGTCCACAGGAGAATGGTCTCGCCGATGGCCAGGTCGGAAACGGTGGTGTTCGGATCGCTGGGGTCCGCGATGGTTCCTGTTCCTTGCACGATCGTCCAGGTACCGGTGGCGGGAGCAATGATGTTGCTACCCTGCATGGC
>JBGTIB010000242.1:0-35512 GCA_041745875.1 Flavobacteriales bacterium
GAGAGCTACACGACCGGAGCCGGAGGCGCCAATCGCGTCGGCGGTGGTGGAGCCATCAACTACACGCTTCGACAGCCGCGCGGCGTCGTCGCCTGCATCTCGCCGTGGAACCTGCCGCTCTACCTCTTCACCTGGAAGATCGCGCCCGCACTGGCCACGGGCAATTGCGTGGTGGCCAAGCCCAGCGAGGTCACACCGTTGACGGCCTTCCGCATGAGCGCGCTGTGTGAAGAAGCCGGCATGCCGCCGGGCGTGCTCAACATCGTGCACGGGTTGGGCCCGAAGGTGGGCGCGGCGATCACGGCGCATCCGGGCATCACGGCCATCAGCTTCACCGGCGGCACACGCACCGGGGCGGAGATCGCGCGCGTGGCGGCACCGATGTTCAAGAAGTTGAGCCTGGAGCTGGGCGGCAAGAACCCGGTGCTGGTCTTCGCCGACTGCGACTTCGATGACATGCTGGCCACCACGGTGCGCAGCAGCTTCACCAACCAGGGACAGATCTGTTTGTGCGGTTCGCGCATCCTGGTGCACCGAAGCATCTACGACCGCTTCAAGGAAGCATTCGTGGCGCGTGTGAAAGCCCTGCGCGTGGGCGACCCCGACGATGCGGCGAGCGATCTGGGCGCGGTGGTGAGCAGGGACCACATGGAGAAGGTACTGGACTACATCGCGCTGGCGAAGGAGGAAGGAGGCAGCGTGCTATGCGGCGGCGAACGGGTGATGTTGGACGGTCCACTGAAGGACGGCTGGTACATCGCGCCGACGGTGATCGAGGGCCTCGGCCCAGCGTGCCGCACCAACCAGGAGGAGATCTTCGGGCCGGTGGTCACACTGCAGCCGTTTGATGATGAGGAACACGCCATCGCCCTGGCCAATGCCACACCCTACGGCTTGGCAGCAGTACTGTGGACCCGCGATCTGAAGCGCAGCCACCGTGTGGCGCGGGCGGTGCAGGCGGGCATCGTGTGGGTGAATTGCTGGATGGTGCGCGACCTGCGTACGCCCTTCGGGGGGATCAAGCAGAGCGGCGTGGGGCGCGAGGGTGGGGTGGATGCGCTGCGTTTCTTCACCGAGGCGAAGAACGTATGCATCAAGTTGTAGTACGAGGGGCTCGTTCCAATTCCGTAAATTCTGCAATTCGTCTGCGACCCTTTCAGGGTCGTGAACCCCTTCCCGCGTTGCGTCGATCCTAATGTGTAGGACCCCTTCGGGGTCATCGATAGCGTCTGCACTTGGACAGTGGTCTTCACCGAAGCGAAAACATGTGCGTCAGGCTTTGAGGTCGCTGCCTTGATGTGCGCGGTATTCCTTCATGCCGTTGGTGAAGAACCATCCGAAGTGCTTGTCGAACCAACGTTCGAAGGCCTCCAGCTGACAGAGGAGCGTGTGGAAGGGGCTGTTCATGGGATGCTGCTACAAGCCATGAACTCCAGGAGCACACCGATCCGTATGTGATGTGACCGCTTGTTGGAGGAACGGTCAGATCCGCACCTCCACCAGCAGCAGGAAGCGATCACCGGTGGCGCTGCGCGACACCTGTAGTGGCGTGGCACTGCGACGTGCCAGTTCCAGCAAACCTGCGCGCGGCTTTTCCGGACCTTCGCCACGACCCAGCAGGGCATCGCGGTAAAGCGTGCGGAGATCACCGGGACTGAGCGCGTTCATCGCTTCCACTTCGGCGGTGATCCGGTCCGCATCGGCGGAGTTCATCGCCGCACCCACCACGATGACGTACCCTTCGTCGTTCTGGGAAAGCATCATCAGCGGCGCTCCGCCAGTCGTGCTGATGACATCGAGGAACTCCCATGCCGCCAACCAGGCCTGCTTTCGAAGGTCAGTGGCGGCAACCCGCTCCCCGCCACCTGGTTCGATCAGGGGCAGCAACGATGCGCGCATGCCCGGGGTCATACGGCCTTTGCAGAACAGGATGATGTTCTCCTGACCCACGATGCGATGCATCTCCTTCACGTTGTCCGCGGACATCAGGTCCTCGTCCGTGGCGCCCACCAGCGCCTGCAAGGTGAACAGGCGGTGCGCGGGATCCAGTTCCTGCAGGCGGTGCATCAGGGAATGACCGGAACGACGCGTCATCTCGATCAGGCCGAGGCCCGCGCCGCCGCGCTCGGTGCGCTGTTGGTTGCGCAGGCCATCGAGGAACATGTCCTTGAGACCCTTGAGGTCGACTCCCTTGATACGCTCCATGGTGGCGATCAACTTCGCCTCTTCCGCTGCCAGGATGGGGTTGATGGCGATGACCTCGTGGCCGGGGCCGGTGCTGCGCAGCACGAACATGCAACGTCCTTCGCGTTGTTCGCGTTCTTCAGGCAGTCGTGCGCGATGCCGGATGATGTTCTGGTAGGCTTCCACCACCACGAAGGCGAGCCGTCCGCGCAGGTTCCGTTGGGCATCCTCGCGCTCCAGCACCTCCTCGCCGAGGGTGATCAGCCGGGCGGTATGTTCGTCGTTGAATTGCCCGCTGAACAGGAATCCGGGACGATCACCCGCAAGGGCTTCGTACAGCGTAAGCACGTTAGCCAGATCCATGCGATAGCGGCCCAAATATAGAAGGCTACCGTTGCCAGTGGCGGTTTCCCTGCGGTTATCTTCGCCGCGCTCCAAAATGATCGACGGGAAATTGTTGGCAAAAGCCAGGTTGCATGTGCGACAATGGTTCGTGAAGCACATGCCGCGGCACATGCTTTTCCATGATCTGGAGCATACCCTGGCGGTGACGCGTACCGCGGTCGGCATCGCTCAGGCGATGAAGGTCGATGCACGGGATATCGCGCTGTTGGAGTTTGCCGCACTGTTCCACGATACGGGCTATGCGGTGGACCCCGCCGACCATGAGCGGCACAGTGCCGAACTGGCTGCGGCCTTTCTTACCAAAGCCGGTGTGGCGAAGTCCGACATCGCGCGGGTGCGTGCCCTGATCCTCGCCACGCGTGTGGGAGCGCGGCCCCGGAGCAAGCTCCAGAGGATCCTACGCGATGCGGATTCAGCGAAGGCGGGGCAGGTGGATTTCGAGGAGAAGAGCGAGCGGCTGCGGAAGGAATGGGAGGTGCTGCGCGGTTCCAAACCAAGCAACCACGCGTGGCTTGAGGAGAACCTGGCCTACCTGCACGGACATCGGTTCCACACCGCGTATGCACAGGAGCGCTACGGCAGCCAGAAACGCCTGAACCTGGCAGCGCTGCACGCCCGCACCGAACTGCCCAAGCGCCAACAACGCCCCAAACTTTCCGGCGCACCCCGGTTCTTCGACCGCGACCTGAGCTGGCTTTCCTTCAACGAGCGGGTGCTTCAGGAGGCCATGGACCCGCGCGTGCCCTTGTTGGAGCGGATCAAGTTCATGGCCATCTACTCCAACAATCTGGACGAGTTCTACCGCGTGCGGGTGGCCTCGTTGCGCAGCCTGCAAAAGCTGAACAAGGCGCAACGGCATGTGCTGGACCTTCCGCCGGATAAACTCGTGGACCGGATCAACCGGAAGGCCCTTGCACAGCAGAAGGAGTTCGGTCATCTGTACCGCAGCACGCTGCTTCCCGCGCTGTCCGTGCAGGGGATCCGCATCCTGCGCGAGAACGAACTCTCAGCATCGCAAAAGGAACATGTGACGAAGTTCTTCTCCGGGCATATCGCACCCTTGTTGAACACGGCTTCCGTGCGTGCCGGCAATGCTCCCTTCATCGAGGATCGCAAGTTGTACTTCGTATGCCGGCTGAAACATCAGAAAGGAGGCAAGGAGCGATTGGTGTTGCTGAATATCCCGAGTGATGATGTGGGACGCTTCATCATCCTCCCTGCTCCCAAGGAGCGCACCGAGGTGATCTTCCTGGACGATGCGATGCGCTTGTGCCTGGGCGGTCTGTTCAAGGGTCACAAGGTCCTCGAGTGCCATTCCGTGAAACTTTCGCGCGATGCTGAACTATACCTCGATGAGGAGTTCGTGGGCAACGTGAAGGACAAGGTGAACAAGAGCCTGCGCAAGCGGCGCACCGGCGTTCCCTCGCGCTTCCTGTACGACGGTGCCATGCCACAGGCCACGCTGCGGGCCATCAAGGGTTTGCTGGGTCTTGCCAAACAGGATCTTGTGGCGGGTGGGCGCTATCACAACTTCAGCGACATGATGGGCCTGCCGGTGAATGGCTACCCCGAATTGCGTGATGCGCCGTGGCCAGCGCTGCGGCATCCTGCGTTGGCGCCTGGGGGCGACACATTCGCGGCGATCGCACGCAAGGATCTGTTGTTGCACTTCCCCTACCACGATTTCACCACGGTGGTGGAATGGTTGCAACAAGCCGCCCGCGACCCTGCCGTGGAACACATCGCCATCACCCTATATCGGGTGGCGGAAGGTTCGGCCATCTGCGCCGCGCTGATGGAGGCCCGGGCCCGGGGCAAACAGGTGACCGTGTTCGTGGAGGTCCAGGCCCGCTTCGATGAGAAGTCGAACCTCTACTGGGGGGAAGCGCTGGAGAAGGTGGGTGCCAGGGTGCTGTACAGCTACGAAGGCTTGAAGGTGCACTGCAAATTATGTCTGGTGGAGCGACGCGAAAAGGGGCAGCTACGGCGCTATGCCTACCTGGGAACGGGTAATTTCAACGAGAAGACCTCGCGCATCTATTCCGATACCGCGCTGCTCACGGCACGCAAGGACCTGGGGTACGAGGTGGCCGAGGTGTTCGCGCATCTGCGTGACCGTCGGCATCGTCCCGATCTGCAGCATTTGTTGATGGCGCCGACCACCCTGCGCAGCCGCTTGGAGACACTGATCGACAAGGAGATCGAACTCGCGCAGAGCGGTCGCCCGGCGGAGATCCTGTTGAAGCTGAACAGCCTGGAGGACCGGCCCATCATCACCAAGTTGTACGATGCCAGCAACGCCGGGGTGAAGGTGCGCCTGATCATTCGTGGGATCTGTTGTCTGATGCCGGGGGTGAAAGGGGTCAGCGAGGAGATCGAGGCCATCAGCATCGTGGACCGTTACCTGGAGCATGCCCGGATCTTTATGTTCGGGAACAACGGCGAGCCGAAGGTCTACCTGGCCTCGGCGGATTGGATGCGGCGCAACCTGGACCATCGTGTCGAGGTGGCTTTCCCGATCCTGGACAAGGCCTTGGAGCAGGAGATGTTGGACATTCTGCATATCCAATGGAACGATCGCGTGAAAGCGAGGCTGCTGGATCAAGGGCAGACGAATCCGTATGTACCTGCCATGGTCGGCCAGAAAGCCATCCGTTCACAGGAGGCGACTTATTCGTACTTTAAGCACAAAAGCGAAGGGAACAAACGCGTAGCCAAGTCAACGGCCACCAAGTCACTCACCGGTTGACCACCCTTGGTTTGCACGGTGGTCTTCCAAGGGATTTTTCCCACAGAAAAAAGAAGCGCTTGAACTGGGTTGAAAAAGGGGGAGAGGGCCTTGCCCTACCTCCTACAGAGACCAAGATCCCTTGCAGGCCCTGAGTGTTCCGAAAACCGGCCCCCTCCCTTTTCCTTTATCCGCTAAGGACCGGCGTCCGCCGATCCAGACCGCAAACTTAACCTGGCTTAATACCCGATCATTGTTCACTTAACAAAGATCAACAGCGGCACGATCCGGATAACCCTGTGCTTCATGGGGTTATCAACATCGATATCCACCGAGCGCAAAACAACGCAGTCCCATATTTCTGGTCGTACCAAGTTTACGTTCTCATACCCATATACACTTTGCGGTCGATCATGGGTGACTTAGCACCCTTGCTCCACATGCTTGGAGATAGTGGGCACTTGTTTACATTTGCACCCCGCCGCACGGGCGCATTGACATTTTGGGGAATTAGCTCAGCTGGCTAGAGCGCTTGCATGGCATGCAAGAGGTCACCGGTTCGACTCCGGTATTCTCCACGAGAGGCGGTTCGCGAGAGCCGCCTTTTTCGTTCCGGACAACGCGGTGAAAGATCCTCTCCGTGACAAGGCGTCGAATGTCTTTTACACACGGAGCCACGGAGGCACGGAGAAGGCCGAGTGCGCAATGCGGCTCCGTGTCTCCGTGTGTGCGAGATGCCAACGATCAACGCCTTGATCGGCGGCATCCATGACCTTTGTACCATGCCTCTTCACGGTTCCCTCGTCGAACAGCTCGCCCAGCACCTTACGATCCATGTGGGTGAATCAGTGGATATCGAAGAGGGCTTCCCTCTGGGTGGCGGCTCCATCAACGATGCGTACCGACTGGAGTCCGATGCGGGCCGCTTCTTCGTGAAGACCAACTCCGCCGACCGTTACCCCTCCATGTTCGAAGCCGAGGCGGATGGACTGATGCGCTTGCGGGAAGCAGGGCCATTGCATGTGCCGGAGGTGATCGCCCACGGAGAGGATCACGACGACAGCTACCTGCTGCTGGAATGGGTGGAAGGCGGACCGCGCAGCGCCACCTTCTGGGCGGACTTCGGGCGTGGGCTGGCGGAACTTCACCGGCACAGCGCCAAGCACTTCGGCCTGGAGCGCGACAATTACATCGGATCGCTCAAACAGGTGAACACCCTTGCGGCGGACTGGTCCTCCTTCTTCATCCACCAACGCCTGGAACCGCAATTGAAGATGGCACGCGACCGCAAGCGCGTGGAGGCGGGCATGGCCTTCCGCTTCGAGCGGTTATTCCATCAACTGGACAAACTCTTCCCCGGAGAGCCCCCCGCCCTGCTGCACGGCGACCTATGGAGCGGCAACTTTCTCTGCGATCCAGAAGGCCGTCCGGTACTGATCGATCCGGCGGTGTATTACGGCCACCGCGAAATGGACATTGCGATGACCAAGCTCTTCGGCGGTTCCGATACGGAACTGTACGCCGCGTACCAGGCTGAATGGCCTTTGGAGCAAGGATGGGAAGAGCGTGTGGACCTATGCAACTTGTATCCGCTGTTGGTGCATGTCAACCTCTTCGGCGGTGGGTATGTGGCGCAGGTGGAGGCGGTGTTGCGGCGTTTCGCGTAGTTGCGCCTTTCCCACGCAACATCCGAAGGTCAGTGCAGGGCGACCTTGTAGTGCCATGAACGACCGTCGACCTGAACGGTCAAGATCAACATGCCAAAGGCCACGTGCGGTAGCGTGATGGTGCCGGCTTGCACAGGTCCGAGCGCGATCAGACGACCGCTGGGGTCGACCATGCGGAAGTGCGCACCAGGAGGCAGATCCGAGAAGTGCAGCTCTTCACCACGGATGAGCAGCGTTGGTCGCCGTGCATGCTCCAACATGCCGGTGGTTGTGCATGGTGTCAGCGAGACATCGTCGATCAGTGCATAAACGAAACTGCCATTGGTGGACAGTTGTTGCACCGTTGTGTTCGCGTTGTCGAGATAGTTTCCGATCATGAGGAAACGCTCGCCGCCGGTAGCGATGTAAGTACCTTCCAGTGGGGTCCAGTCATCCGTGTTCAGGAACGTTCCCGACGGTAGTTCGAGATGAGGCAGGTCGCCTGGTGGATAAGGGTTGTTGAGTTGCACAGCTTCCGTGTAGAATCGCACCCCCAAAGCGTTCGTGGTCCGACTGCTGATGTCGCTCAAATTGGCATGCGCGATGAAGTGATAGCACTGGTCTGCTGCGAGTGGCTCCAATAGCTCCACCTGCAAGTACTCCCGCCAGTTGGCCAGCACCTGGGATCCTTCGTACAGGTAGATCCCGGTGTATCCTTCGCCGTCCACCGGTGCCTGGAAGCCAACGACGCTAAGAGGGGTGCTGTGGGTCGATGCTGTCGCACAGCTGTGGAAGTAGTCCGGACTGCCCTCCGAAATGCCAGTGGGGTCGAACCAGAAGGCGGTACCGGCCAACTGGCTGTGATCACTGGGGCATTGCAGCACCTCCTCGAAACTACGGTTGGGTACGAGTTGTTGGGCGTGCAATATGTTTCCGGTAGTGACGACCAGCAACGATAAAAAGAACGCGTGTTCGATCATACCCCGAGGGTTTCGTTGGCGGCTCTCCATGGCAGTTCGAAGTTTTGGTCGTTGTAGCGTTCAGTGCTGGTATTGCAGGTATCGGACCCGGAGGAGCCCTTCAACACACCAAGGTGTTCGCACCACCGGCCTTGATCAATGTTGCGCCCCATGCAGCAGCACCTTTCGACGATGCTTTTCACCCGAGGAATTCATCAATTCCAGAACATGTATCCCGGCCAGATGCGAAGGGAAATGGACCGAGCCCGCGATAGGGCTGCTTTCGAAGACCCTCCGGCCCACATTGTCGAACAAGCGGCAGGTACCACCCGCCCAGCGGGCATCTGCCAGTTCTAAAGTGTTCCCAAGCAGGTCGTAGCCCGGGCCGATGGGGTCGACATGCTGTCCATTACCCGTGACGATCTTACAAGGCTCCAGGCTTACCAGATCGATCAGCACATAGACAAAGGGACCCGCATTGGAAAGCGAGCTCGATACCGGTTGGGTGGCCGTGCTGGCATCCGGCGCATAGTTGCCGATCATCAGGTGGTCTTCGCCACCCTGTGCCACATACTCACCTTCAAGTACGGTCCAGTTCTCATGGTCGAGAAAGGTTCCCGGAGGTAATGCGAGGTGGGGCTGATCGCCGGGTACGAAGGCATCAGCCAGGTCATACGGCCCAACAGTGAAGCGCACGCCCAGGGAGTTGGTGCTCAGCAGGGAAAACTCGGTCAGGTTCGCATACAAGCGGAGTCGGTAGCAGTGGTCCTGTATGAGCGGTTCCAGCAAAGGGGCCTGTATGTACTCACGCCACTCGGCCATGACGGATTGGGCGATCAAGAGGAAGATGCCTGTGTATGCCACACCATCCACGGGCTCCTGGAAGCCGACGGTGTTCCCAGGCGTGGCGTACAATGGGTTGGTAGCGCAGACATGGTAGAAGTCCGGAGAGCCCTGCGTACTGGGCGAGGTCCAATGGGCGGTCCTGTCCAACTGGCTTTGGAAATCGGGACATTGCAACACCTCTTCGAAGCCCGGGTTGGATACCAGGTTCTGGCCCAACATCGTTCCGGATACCAATGGTACCAAAGCGACCAGGCACATGGTCCCACACGTGTTCAAAAGGTGCGTGATCTTGATATGCATGACCCCTCCGGCATTCATCCTACACAAGGTATCACCATCCGGTCCGTGCATCCTCAACGGATCTGGGTGGATGGCATGATCATGCGGGTGACCGTTCCGGAACTCCATCATGCACGCATGAACCGGCGTTGCACTTCCGCCAGGTGAGTGCGCCCCACTGGGATGCGCACAGCACCGAGCATCAGACCGGTCGCGTCCATGCCCGTGACGCGCTGCATATCCACCGCGTACTTGCGATGCACGCGGAGCAAGTGTTGGCCACCAAGTTTCTCTTCCACAGCGCTCAATGAACTCACCAGCACATACTTGCGATCGGCGGTATGGAGGGTGGTGTAGTTGTCATCCGCTTCGGCGTAGATGATGTCGCCGACCGGGACGCGCACCGTAAGGCCCCTGTCGCGCACCAGGAGATGTTCCGGCGCCTGCTGTTTCGCCAGCCTGGCCAGCACCACGGCGATCTGTGTGCGCAGGTCATCCTCATCGAAGGGTTTTCGGATGAAGCCCTGCGGCTTGGTGGTGCTTATGCGCACCATGGTGGCCGGGTCCGTATGGGAGGTAACATAGAGGTATGGGATGCGCTCTTCGTCGAGCTGCATCGCCACATCCACGCCGTCCAGTACATCGTTCAGCCTGATGTCCAGGAGCACCAGATCAGGGCGTTCGCGCTTCGCCATGGCAAGGGCATTTCGTGCATCGTGCACCTTTCCACATACCTGGTGGCCCAGTTCATGGAGCATCGCGGAAAGGTCCTCGGCGATCAAGGGCTCGTCCTCCACGATCAGGATGCGGATGCCTTCCATGGTGCTGTGGGTCCTGTGTGATCGCTGCTGGTTCAAGCCGTTTTCTTGAAGTTGCGAATGTGCATGCGTACCTCGGTTCCGGGATGGCCGTTCATCGCGTAATGGGCCTGCAGCTTTTCGGCGAAGGTGTGCAGCATGCCAAGACCGAACCCCGGGGCCGATGATCGCTTTTGCGCATCGGGATCGTGGCCCACACCGTCATCGGCCACCACCAGGAGCAGTATTCCATCCTCCTCGCGCAACGCCACGTTCAGGTTTCCGGACCGTCCATCTGGGAAGGCATGCTTCAATGCGTTCACGATGAGTTCGTTCAAGATCAGTCCGATTGGGATGGCGGTATCCACATCGAGCCGGATCTCCGTCACATCGAGGTGCAGGTCGATCCTTTCCGGTGCCATGCCGTGGCTCTTGAGCAGGCCGTGCGCGAGCTTCTCCACGTAGGGTGCCATGTCAATGCCGCGCGGGTCGTCCTCCAGGTAGAGGTCCTGGTGGATCAATGCCATGCTTCGCACCCGGTCCTGGCTGTCGCGCACGGCCTCGCGCGCCGCCGGGTCGTTGATGTGTCGCCCCTGCATCCGCAACAGGCCCCCCACCATCTGCAGGTTGTTCTTCACCCGGTGGTGGATCTCGCGCAGCAGCATCTCGCGCTCGGTGAGGGCGGCCTCCAGGCGTGTGTTGCCTGCGCGCAATGCATCGGACATGCGGCGTCTGGTCACCAGCAAGCGCCACAGCACGATGAGCAGGATCGATAAAGCCACGGCACCTGCCGCAAGCATGCGTATGCTCCTTTCGCGGCGTTCAAGCAGCACTCTGTTGTGTGCCAGCTCGGCATCCTTCCGCTCACTGTCGTACCGCTCCTGCATTTCCACGATGGTCCGCGAGCGTTCCTCGTTCACCAGACTGTCATGAAGCGCCACGTATCGGTTCAGGTGCCACAGGGCGCTGTCGTCGCGGCCTCGCCGCTCCATGATCCCGGCCAGCAACTGGTGCATGTCATGCCGCCCCTTCGCCAGCCCGGCCGCCTGTGCCAGCCTCAGCACCTCGTGTGCGAGGGGTGCCGCCTCATCGTCCAGGCCATTGTGCACCAATGACTTGGCGAGTCCCCCGAGGATGGCGACCCGTGCGGTGCTGCCCCCGCCATCGCCAAGGAGAGCGCGTGCTTCCCGGTGGCGTTCCAGGGCCAGCGCCTCTTCACCCGGTGCATCGGTGTACAAAGCTTCGTTGTTCCTGGCCAATGCGGCGTGCAGTGCTTGGTCGATCCCGGAAAGCACGTCAGCTGCCCTGCCGAAGAGCACCCGGGCACTGTCGCGCATGCCCTTGTTGCGGTACACGTCGGCCAGACCCTGCATCATACCAGCCTCCCACGCCGTGTTCCCCAATGCATTGAACTCCTTGATGGCTGTTCGGTATTCGGCCTCGGCCATCTCCAGGTGCCCTTCATCGAGGTGTAGCCTGGCCACATTGGACCGTACGTTGGCCACGGCGTCCGGCATGTTCATTCGCTCGTAGAGTGAGAGTGCCTTGAGGAACCGCGGCAGTGCTTCACGCCGCTGACCCTTGAGGGTGTGCGCGATCCCGATCATGTTCTCGAAGCGCGCCTGTTGCCTGATGGAACCCGACCGTGCGGCCAGCTGCGCGCCTTCTTCAGCGAACACGATGGTCGTATCGGGCCGCGTATGCAATGCCTGTTGCCCCAGTTGATCGAGCACATCCATGCGGATGCTGTCCTCCGGCTTGTCTTGAAGCACCTGCAATAAGCTGTCCCACTGCCCCTGCGAGATCAGGGCGAAGCAGCAGAGACAAAGAGCGCACAGTGCTTTCATGCCACCAAGATCGGCCACCGGACCGGTCAGTACTTCATGGCAGCTGCTCGGAACGGGTGGCCGTGGGTACGATTCCGCCGATGTTCTGTAGGATGGGGTCGCGGTCGTTCGCGGCTCCCACGTACTTCACCAGGCCGTCCATGTTCACGTCCTCCGGCCAGTAGCCGCTGGTGGTGGCCGTGGGGATCATGCCACCGATCTGCACAAGGATCGCGTCGCGGTCATTGTTTGCGCCCACATACTTGAGCAGGCCGTCGTCCACCGTGTTGCCGGCCCACAACATCATCGTGCCGTTCACGGTCTTGCGGGCCTCTACGCCATGGATCGGCGTAGCGGGATCGCGCGTATCGATGGTGATGGGCGTATTGGTGAGGGCCACTGGTGCGGCGGTCATGATACCAAGGTGGTTGCGGTGACGCAGGGCCACGTGATAGTTGCCAGGTGCGTTGCTGAAACCTATTGCGGATACGCCATCGGGTGCCACAACGCCGGTGCCCACACGCAGCAACCCGGCCTTGCGTGCCACCACCACGGAAGGGTCAGCGGCGTCACGCAATTCCACCAGCACCCAATCCACGATGGCGTTCGAAAGCGTCCATGACAAGGCGAGGGAAGTGGTACTGGCCGCTGCATCCAGAACGAAGCCCATGGCGGTGTAGGGTTCATTGATGGGTATGAGCCCGGCAGCGCGCAGGTCGTCCTTCATGGGCCAGAAACCGCCCTGGTAAGGGCCTTCGAGCAAGGCGTTCATCCGAACGAAAACACCTTCGAGCTCGCGGATGCCGTACATGGCCACGAAAGCGTTCGAAGTGGAAACGGTGGATGCCACCAGGTTGGCGATGCCCGGTCCGGGGTCCATGTCCATGGTCTGTCGGAACGTACCGGCGATGGCCACACGACCAAGAAGGCCCACGGTCACGGTGTGCGACACATCGTTCTGTGCTCCTCCAATGCCGAATCCCCAGCGGTAGTTCCCGTCGCCGGTGTAGCTGGCCAGCCATACATCGCCGCCGCCGTTGTTGAAGATGTGCGTCGTGCCCGGACCGGGATCGAGGTCAAGGGGATTGTTCTGGAACGTGCCGAAGACACCGGTGGCGTAAACGTTGTTCTCCAAGTCCACGGTGATGCCCAGGCCTTCGTTGAGGAAGGTGGCGAGAATGAACGCCCATGCCAGATCGCCGGTGGCGGTGAGCTTGCAGATGAAGGCATCCTCCAGGTTGGATCCAGGCAGGTTGAAGGTGCCGGGGCCGGGGTCGAAGTCGGTGGCGCTGGTGATGCGGCCTGTGAAGACCGGACCGCCATCGGGTCCCACGGCGATGGCTTTTGCCCGCTCGCTGCCCGTATTGCCGAAGCTGTTCACCCACACCAGTGCGCCACCCGAACTGTACCTGGCCACGAAGATGTCCTCCGCGCCACCGCTGGTGCGCGAGGTGTTCGAAGGCCCCGGATCGAAGTCCACCACGTTGCGGAACTCACCCGATACAAAGATGTCGCCCGCATCATCCACCGCCACGCCATAGGCGATATCATGCTGTGTACCGCCCACTCCGAAGCCCCAGATGAAGAGCCCATCGGGCGACATCTTCTGCACGAAGATGTCCTGCGATCCATTGCCTCCGCCGTTGGTCACACCGGGTCCGGGGTCGAGGTCGGCCGTGTTACCCACCGCGCCCACGGTGATGATGTTGTCCGATGCATCCACCGCGATGGCATAGCCCACATCGGAGCCCAAACCGCCGAAGAGCCGACCCCAGAGGTAGTCGCCATTGTTGTTGAGCTTGATGACGTACACATCGAACCCGGTGTTCACCGTGGACTGGATGTCGGTGCCCGGTCCGGGGTCGAGGTCCACCGCGCCGTTGGTGCGCCCGGTGAGCACGATGTTGTCCTCACTGTCCACCGCCACACCGCGCGCCCAATCGGTGGAGGTGCCGCCGAAGCTCTTGCCCCAAACGAAGTTGCCCATGGCATCGAGCTTCTGGATGAACACGTCCGCATCGCCATTGCTCACCACATTGAACTCACCCGGTCCGGGATCCAGGTCGGTGGTGGAGGTGTAGGTGCCGATGGTGATCAACGAGCCCTCGCTGTCCATCACCGTGGCGTAGGCGACCTGGCTCATGAAATTCGGACCGGAAAGTGCGCCGGCCCATTCATAGGATTGTGCGGAGACAGGGGCGACGAGGATGGCGATGGCGGAACCTGTCAGGAGTCGGCGCATGGTCATGGCGTTCGTGGTTGGGTCGCACAAGCTACAGCCGCGGGTGCGACTCGAGGCTGATCACCGGGTGAACGACGGGAGGATCGGGGCGAAAGGGGAGGAGACCTCGAAAGGATCGCGGTGACGGATCAGGCAGATGCCTGTCACCACGACGACCGTACCGGCGCGTTGCCCGGCACCTACTCGATCTGCTCCATCTCGATAGGCGGGAGCACCTCCAGCGTTGGATGCCCTGAGGTGTTTCTTTAGGTACGCCTTCGTACTGGAGCCAAGGATCGTCGTGCTTGCGTTGGGGTTCTTCGGGCACAAGGCCAGGACCATCATGGTCGCGAAAGCTCCAGCCCATCGGCGATCTTGTTCAGCCTCTCTTGGGGCGCATGCACGCAAGATCGGAAGAGGATCGGAATTGATGCAACGAGGGGTCGTTCGGGGCGAGTCTTGGACCAGTGCATCGCCGGGTACAACGGGACATGAAGGCAAGACCTCATGGTGTCTTCGCAGAATACCCCCGGCAACGCCTACCTTCAGCACCATGGGAAGCAAAAAGCCAGCACGCATACCGACCCTTTACCGCATCCTGGCCATCGCGCTGGCCTTGCTCTTCATTGGCTGGATGATGTTCGTGTACAAGCCGGGCGCGGCACCGCTTTGATCGCTTACAGCGCCGTATGGCACGGCCCTCACCGTGCGACCACGATCCTGGCCACAGCATGCTGTCCATCGCGCAGCGTGGCGCGTAGCAGGTAGGACCCGCTCTCCAAACCGGAGAGATCGATCGTGCCATGGCTGAGACCCGCACCTAGCCTGTCCAATACAGATCTTCCTTGTGCGTCGAAGGCTTGGAGGCGCTCCACAATGGAGTTATCGGCGGTAAAGGACACCATCGCGCTGGTGGGGTTGGGGAACACGCTCAACAAGCTGTGCTCAGCCTCCTGCTCTGCGACCATGCTGTATCCCGCTCCGTCGGTCTTTACCAAGTACATATGTCCGTATGCCATTCCTCCCAAGTTGTCGAGTGTATGTCCCAGAAGGACGAAACCACCATCGGTGGTCCGGTCCAGCGACATGGCCTCGCTGAAGATCCCTTGACCCCAGGTCCGTTCCCACATGATATATCCATCCGCATCGGTACGGAACAGGTGCATGGTGATATCGTCGTTGAATAGCGGGTCTTCCTTGCGGCCACAGATGATGAAGCCTCCATCATCGAGTTGTTGCACGTCCATGGCCAGCTCGTCACGTGTTGGATCGCCATGTGATCGACGCCACAGCTCGTTCCCCTGTTCATCGGTTCGTAGCAGGAAGATGTCACGGCTCGGATAGTCGCGGCCACCTGCGATGATGCAGCCACCATCGTCGTTCACCCAAAGCCCACGTGCCGTGTCGTGCATACCCGAGTCGAAAGTGCGGGTCCAAAGGGTATCGCCGTCCGCGTTCAGTCGCAGCAGGTGGATGTCGCCATCAGGATCATACTCTCCATTATCGGCAACGATCATATAGCCTCCGTCGCTCATCAGGCGAATGGTGTTACCATATTCCTCGCCTCCCAGATCGATCACGCTGGTCCAAAGCACGTCACCATCGCCATCCACCTTCAGAACCAAGATGTCGGACACTGGGTTAGCACCCCTGAAGCCTGTAACAACAATTCCTCCGTCCAGGGACTCCACCAGGCTGTACGCCATGTTGCGACCCACGCTACCTCCATACTGCCGCTCCCACAACATATCCCCCGCAGGGTCGGTGCGAATGATCGTCAGGGAATCATTCCCGAAACTATCGAACGCGCCGCACAACACATAACCACCATCGATGCGTTGTCGGACACAGTAAGCCCTGTCCAGCCCCAACGTGCCGAAGGTCCTTTCCCATTCCATGGCACCAGACTCATCCACTTTCACCAGGTACATTTCACTGCCTATGGTCGCGTCAAATTGCGCTCCGCCCGCCAGGATGTAGCCGCCATCCAAGGTTTGTTGCACACTGAATCCGAAGTGCATGGTGGCTCCCTGCGTGCCGTACAGTTCTTCGAAGGTGATCTGGGCTTGTGCAGGGACAATGAAGAACAGCGCAATGCAGAGGAAGACGTTTCTCATACCACCAATGTATGTGCATTTCGAGTACGTCAAGCGCAGTGGTGGGAAAGGCAGGCGCTACGGGAACGCCCTGTTCAGCCTGGTGTGACAGGCGGGGCGAAGGTTTGAATCGCTTGCGCTGTTCAGCCTGGTGTGACACGCGGGACGCCTGTCACCACTGCGGCTTCACCGGCGCATTTCCCAGCACCTTCTCGACCCTCTCCATCACCGCAGGCGTCAGCAGGTCCTGCGCTTCGGAAGCTTTGAGGTTTTCCTTCAGTTGTGCATCCTTGCTGGCGCCGAGGATCACCGTGCTTACGTTCGGGTTCTTCAGGCACCATGCCAACGCCATTACCGGTAGCGAAAGCTCAAGCCCGTCGGCGATCTTGTTCAGCTTCTCCACGGTCTTCAGGCGTGCCGGCGTGAGCTCGCGTTCGCGCAACCAATCCAGCCCGGCCATGGTGAGGCGTGTGCCTTTTGCGGCCTTGATGTCGCGGTGCTTGCCGGTGAGGATGCCGCTGGCCAGCGGGCTCCAGATGGTGGTGCCCAAGCCCACGGTCTTGTACACCTGTCCGAATTCAACCTCCACCTTGTCGCGGTGGAACATGTTGTACTGCGGCTGCTCCATCACCGGGCCGATCAGGTGGTGATGTTTGGCCACCATGTGCGCTTCCATGATCTCCTGCGCGCTCCACTCGCTGGTGCCCCAGTAGAGGATCTTGCCGCTCATGATCAGCTGGTGCATGGTCCAAACCGTCTCTTCGATCGGTGTTGTTTTATCGGGCCGGTGGCAGAAGAAGAGATCGAGGTACTCCACCTGCAAGCGTTCGAGTGCGGCATTGCAGGCCTCCACCAAGTGCTTGCGGTGCAGTCCCACCTGGGTCGGCAGTTTTCCGCCAGCACCGAAATAGGCCTTGCTGCTCACGATCCAGGTATCGCGCGGCCACTTGGTCTTCTTCAGGATCTTACCCATCACGCGCTCACTATCGCCGCGGGCATAGATCTCGGCATTGTCGAAAAAGTTGATGCCGCCGTCGTAAGCGGTCTTCATCAATTTCTCCGCAGTGGTATCGGTGATCTGTTTTCCGAAGGTGAGCCAGCTACCCAGTGAGAGTTCTGAGACCTGGAGGCCTGAAGTGCCGAGTCGGCGATAGCGCATGGTCAATTCATTCTAGGGTTAGTATCCATACACCTCGGTACCGTCGACCCCTGGGGTCGACGGTACCGAGGTGTGAAAAACAGCAATGGAACAAAGGTCGGCACCAATGCTTGTTGAATACCTGTGGATAACCCGAGCATCCCGAAGACCAACACTTCACCTTACCCGAACGTCTTGTTCATGCGCGAAAACGTGCTTCGTGGTGCAACATGCAACCCCACGTCCGCCAGCGATCAAGGAAGGAGACCCCCGAGCAGGGGGCCTTCGCGATACTCACCCCGAGCATGCCCGGGAGGGTGTTGCCTCCGCATAGTCTGCGGGGCCGGTGATCATCGCATCCGGCGCACGGACGAGAAGTAGAAGAGGCCCCGGGGACGGGGCTTCTTCGCGTGGGCTCGTTTTTCATGGAAATTTCATGTGGGTGTCAGGTCCCTTCCGGAACAAGGACACTGCTTTGCACCGTCCAGCAGGGAAGGCAAGATCGGATCGGGGACCAAACTCGATCCAACTTCTGCCACAAAGGGACCGCATGGCTCCAGGGATGGTTGCCTTGCACTTCGCCTAGGCGGCCGGTGGCCTACAATTGGGCCACCGGCACCCCGCCAAGCGGTAAAGGCCGTACTTCGCAATACGATCCCGAACAGACACAGGCATGCGCATACTGGTGGAGGAGGATGAACCCAAGGTGGCCGCCTTCCTGAAACAGGGACTGGAGGAAAGAGGCTACGAAGTGCTCAGGGCTTTTGATGGCCCCATGGGGAAACGGTTGGCCTTGCAGGAGCATGTCGATATGGTGGTGATGGATGTGGTGATGCCGGGCATGAACGGACTGGAGACCTGCAAGGCCATCCGGGCCGGAGGAGGCACCATGCCCATCCTGATGCTCACCGCGCTGGGCACCACGGATGACAAGGTGGGCGGCCTGGACGCAGGGGCTGACGATTACCTGGTGAAGCCCTTCGAATTCAAGGAACTGCTTGCGCGGGTGCGCTCCCTGTTGCGCCGTGGATCGGCGGTGCATGTGCAGGCCGATCAACTGGAATACCATGGCCTGGTGCTGGACCTGGCGCGCAAGGAGGCCGTACGCGAAGGACAGCGCATACCGCTCACCGCAAAGGAGTTCGCGCTGCTGGAGTACCTCATGCGCAATGCCGATCGCGTGCTTTCCCGTGCCCAGATCAGTGAGAAGGTGTGGGACATCGATTTCGATACCGGCACCAACGTGGTGGAGGCCTACGTCAAGCTGCTGCGCAAGAAAGTGGACCGCGATTTCGAGCCCAAGCTCATCCACACCCGTGTGGGGCTGGGCTACATCCTCACTGCGCGTGCATGACCAGTCGGGGCCGTCTCACGATGCAGTTCATGCTGCTGGCATCCTTGGTCCTGGGCGGAATGTCGGCTTCCATCTACCTGCTCTCGGCCAACTACCGCATGCAGGAGTTCGAAGGTCGCCTGCGGGATCGCGGTATCAACGCGGCCACCCTTTTGATCCAGGTGGAGGAGGTGACCGAGGAACTGCTGCGGCGCATTGAGCGGGACAACCCTGTACGACTGCCCGAGGAGGCCATCCGCATCTTCGACCACAATGGGGAACTGCTGTTCCGCATGGGTGACGAGGACCTGCCACCGGTACCTCCGGAATTGCTGGACCTGGTGCGTCTGGAAGGTGAGCAATGGTCCAACATCGGCCAACGCGAGCGGCTGGCCTTCCCATTCAACGACCGCTACGACCGCTTCGTGGTGGTGGCGAGCGGCAATGACATCTTCGGACGTAGCAAGCTGCGCAACCTGGCCCAGGTGCTGGTGGCCACCTTCCTCGCCGGATTGCTGATCACCTTCCTGGCCGGACGGCTCTACGCACAACGTGCCTTGGTGCCTCTACAGCGCCTGGTCGTAGAACTGCGCCGCTTCAATGCACAGGACCTGGCCATGCGCGTTCATACCGGCGACACCAGGGACGAGATCGCCGAAGTGGCTTCCACCTTCAACGAACTGCTCGCAAGGCTTGAGGAGGCTTTCCAAGGGCAGAAGAACTTCATCGCCAACGCATCGCACGAGATGCGCACACCGCTCACCACCATCAGTGGGCAATTGGAAGTGCTGCTGCTGAAGCCCCGGGAGACGGCGGAATATCAGCTTGCTTTACGCTCCGTGGTGGAGGACATGCAGGCGCTGAACCGACTTGCCGACCGTTTGCTGCTGCTGGCCCAGGCCGAAAACAGCACAACGACCGCCACCTTCACGCCAGTGCGCATGGACGAGGTGCTCTGGCTGGCCAGGCAAGAGACGCTGAAGGCGGACAAGCGCAACACGGTCGAAGTAAGCATCGGGCAACTCGAGGAGGAGACCGATCTACTGGTGAACGGCAATGAAACGCTGCTGCGCTCCATGTTGGTGAATCTGATCGAGAATGCCTGCAAGTACGCACCGGACCACATCGCCCGAGTGACACTCGACAGCCACGGTGAGGAAGTGCTCATTACGGTGGCCAATAATGGAATAGGTATCGGGGCTGCCGAACAGGAGCGTGTCTTCGAACCCTTCTACCGCGCCACCAACACCGGCGGCGCCAAAGGCCATGGCATCGGCTTGTCACTGGCGCGCCGCATCGCCGGGTTGCACGGAGGCAGCATCGTCCTGTGGTCGGCACCGGAGGCCGGAGCCCGCTTCTCCGTTCGGTTGCCCAAGGCCTGCTGAAGCTTTCACCCCTTTTTCATCCCGCTCACTGGTGACCTTCAGAACAGGGGGCCTGCTTTGCATCGTTCAACGAACACAAACGAACATGAAAGCCCAAGAGAACAGCGGTGGAAGCACCGCACGGAAACGCGCCACGATCATCGCCCTGGTCCTGCTCACCGCAGGGGTCATTGGTACCACGATCTTCATGGTGAACGGGGGAAATGGCAAGGTGAAGGCCGCAGTGGAAAAAGCGCGGTTGGAGAATGAGCGCCTGCTGGGCGACAAGCTGCAGCTGGAGAAACGCCTGAACGATCAGGAAGGAAGCTTGCGTGACGAACGCACGCGCAATACCGATGCCGATGCGCGCATCGCCGAACTGGAGCATCGCGTGAAGCAGGCCCAGGAACATGCCCGCGCGTTGGAAGGCAGGGCCCGCACCACGGACAAGGCGAAGAAAGACCTTGCCGAAGCCCAGGCCCAGCGTGACCAACTCATGACCCAGCTGGCAGAGCTGCGCTCCAGCGAGCGCGACCTGCGTGATCAGCTGGCACTAGCCATGGCCGACCGCGATGCCATAGCGGCGCGCTTCGACCAACAGCAAAAGGGTGCACAAATGGTGAACAACGCCGAAGTGGATGCCCTGCGTGGGAAAAAGGAGAAGCTGACCGTGTTGGCCAAGCGTACCCGCCAGATCCGTATGGCCTTCGACCTTCCCGAGCACCTGGCCCAGCAGGCCAACTTCAAGATCGTCTCGCCCAAGGGCAAGTCCTACGAAGGAAAGGACCCGTCGATCGCCATGAGCATCGACCAGCCTGGATCAGAACCCATGGCCTCGGTGGATCTGTTTTCAGGAGCGGAGCCGGGCGCCCGCGCTTCGCGGATCCATCTCACCTTCAATCCAAAGGAGAAGCTGGAACCCGGTCTTTACCGCATCGATGTGCGATCTGGCGACACATACCTGAACACCGTGCTGCTGCGCCTGCGATAAGCAGTACCGGAACGTCCGACCTAAGATCCCTACAGACATGGAGATCACCTTCTTGATCCTCGCTATCGCCTGCTGGTGTGCGAGCGCCTGGCTCGGGTTCACTCACTGGACCGATCGCCGCAACGAACGGAAAGGGAATGGAACAACTGGACCGGCCCGGACCTGAGCGCGTGGCCCGCGATGCCGCATGAGCGGATCGCCGCATAAAAAGGAAGCCCCGGGGACGGGGCTTCTGTGCGTTGGGTAGCTCTGGTGGCGCGCAGTATGTTGACCCGGAGGGTCGACGCTACAGGCGCTACCTGTCATGTCGAACTATGCCTTCAGCGTTTCCCACCTTTGCTACATGTCCAGCATCTCCTCCAACAAGGCACCTGAACCCGTAGGTCACTACCCGCATGCCCGCCGCGTAGGCGAACTGCTCTTCCTCAGTGGCGTTGGTCCACGCGAACGGGGTACGAAGAAGATCCCCGGCGTGGAACTGAATGCCGATGGCACCATCGCTTCCTACGACATCGAGACGCAGGTGCGCAGCGTATTCCAGAACGTGCGGTGGATATTGGAGGACAGCGGCAGCAGTTGGGACAAGATCGTGGACGTGACGGTGTACCTCACCAACATGAAGGACGATTTCCCGACCTACAACCGGCTGTGGAAGGAGTACTTCGAGCACGATCCGCCGTGCAGGACCACACTGGAGATCAACTGCCTGCCAACGCCGATCGCGATCGAGCTGAAGGTGGTGGCGACCATGTGAGATCCCATTACGGAGTTGATCCACCGATCCGTTCACCACAGCCATCGGTCGCCGTTCCATGCGCAACTGGCACCGTGGCGGGAAGCGATCAGGGAATTCCGAAGTGGACCGGGGCCTCATTGAAGCAATGCCACCATTGGCGAGCGGCACGGAGGCCATGGGTGGCAGATGCGGATCCTGTGATGTTCATTCATTTTTCACGCCATTTTCATAACCACCAGAACGTGCTACTGCGTAACAAGGTCCAAAACCGCACACATGTCATCCTCGGAAAACAAACAGAACAAACGCAGCCCGCTTTCACTGATCGCGCTTTCACTGGTCGCCGCCGCTGCGCTTGGTTCCAGCGCCTATCTCTATAATCAGCAGCAGGACCTTGAGCAACTGGCCCAACGCGAACGTGCGGACAAGGAGCAGGCACTGGCGCAACAACGCCTGGCCGAAGGGAAATGGCAGGAAACATCCCTGCGCCTTGATGCCGCACAGTTGGAGAACGTTTCACTACAGGCGAACATGGCCGATCTGGACGCGAAACTTCGCGCCACCGATGCACGTGCCGCCCAACTGGAGAACGCCGCCGGAAGGAATGCTGCGCAGGCCAAGGAACTCGCTGATCTGCGCGCCACTGCACAGCGCTTGCGCGATGAACTCGCACAGTCCAAAGAGAAGGAACTGGACCTACGTGCCGGTATCGATCGCGCCAAGGCGGAACGCGAAGCACTGGCCCTACAGATGGGTCAGCGCGATGCCGTGGTACGCATGGTGAACAATGCCGAGGTCGACGCCTTGCGCGGCCGGAAAGGCAGGCTCACTGTAAAAGCCCGCAGTACCAAGGAGGTCGTAATGGCGTTCGACCTGCCCGAGAACCTGGCCACTGCTGCCCACTTCAAGGTCACAGGCCCCGATGGCAAGCAGTACACGGGATCCGATCCGGCCCTCTCCGTTTCGCACGACCGTTCCGATGCCACGGCCAGCGGCGGCAAAGGGACCGGCATGCGATCATCGCGCGTCACCTTGCGTTGCAAGCCCACGGGCAAGCTGAAAGCTGGTGTCTACAAGATCGATGTGAGCTCCGGTAACGACTACCTGCAAACGGTCTACCTGAGCCTGCGCTGATCCATTGCCATCCAGGGGAGGGAACAGACCCTCCTCGGGGTGCGTCCGCCTTCATCCGAACAGGCCCGGAAAAGGGCTCCTTACAAGGGGTCCTTTTTCCTGTTGTGACCTGGCTATACCAGCAAGCAACTATCTTCAACACCCATGGACCGCAACGCCATCCACGCAGCATTGCTTCAGCACCACGCGGACTTTATCGCTTGCGTCCAAGCCATTCCCTCCGACCGCCGGCACACCTCCCCTAGCGGCAAGTGGAGCCCCGCCCAACAGCTCGATCACATCTTACGCTCGGTGGCTCCGGTACAGATGGCCATGGGTTTGCCGAAGTGGTTCCTGCGGCTGGCCTTTGGGAAGCCGAACCGCGCCGCACGCAGCTACGATGTATTGGTGCAACGCTATCAGGAGAAGCTCGCCGCTGGTGGTCGTGCATCGGGCCGATTCGTGCCAACTGACACCCCAGCACGATCGGTGGAACGAATGAGCGCCGATCTGCGCACCGTGGTGGCCGCATTGACCAAGCGCGTGAACAACTGGTCGGACCAGGACCTGGACACCACATTGTTGCCACACCCTTTGCTCGGAAAGCTCACGATGCGTGAGATGTTGTACTTCACCATCTACCATGTGCAACACCACCAGCGCTTGGTGGAGAGGGACTATCGCTGAGGATCCTTACGCACCATGCCTCGATCACTATCATCTTCGTTTTGCTGCTGGGTAGGACTCTTCTCATTGGCATTCGTCTTTGGGGGCTGCCGCACCCGTGGCCCGGTGATCAATGCCATTCCCCATGGTGTACTGCACGTACACCACACCCACACCGAAGCCTACTGCAAGGGCATGGCACCGGGACCCGGGGACTATCCCACTGCGCAACCCTGGAGCGGGGTGCTCTATCTCCGTGAAGCCGGAACCCTGGATGAACAGGGCCGTGCATTCAACGACCCCGATCGGCCTGTGGTGGACAGTATCCACACCGGGGCGGATGGCCATGGGACCTTGCAGCTATTGCCGGGCGTTTATCTGTTGCTCGATCATGAGCGTGTGCGTGATAGGCGTTACCACCAATTGCTGAAGGACCATGCGAAGGCCACACCACACCGCAGCGCCATCGACAAGGCCTGCCTGGACAAATGGCTGCGGGGCCCTTTCGGCACGGTCACGATCACGGCCGGGGACACTACGCATGTGCCGCACCATACGGTCGGTAAGTGTTCCTGGAACAGCGTACCCTGCGCACCCTGGCATGGGCCGCTTCCGCCTTAGCGTTTGCTCGCGATCTTTTGCATGACGACCCGGAGACCTTACTCCTGCAGCAATAGCATGCCCTTACCCGGGATCACATGTGCCACTGGCCGCAGCAGGTCGCTGGCGCGGTAGAAGATGAATTGGCGACCGCTCTCCGGTGCTTCGTGGTAGTGGATGATCAACACGGCATCGTCCACGACAAGATGTGGCGTGATCAATTTGCCACGCCCGGCCACCTGCCGCGCTTGATGGGGGAAGTCGGAAAACCCGTTGGTGTGCCAGTCGATGCGTTGGCCGGGTGCTGCGTTCGGCCACATCCACGGCATGGGTGGAGAGAAGTCTTCCAGCTTGCCGACCGCGTTCAGGTAGCGGCCGAGCGTTACGAGCGTGTCACCGTGCCAGCGGAAGTACTCGGTCTCCTGGAAGCTCCAGGTGTAAAGCACCAGCTCGGCATCTTCGAAGTATTCCGCAGCGACCGTGCCTTCCACGCCCGTCACCTCGTCAACGGTCTCCTCGTCCAGAATGAAATCGTAGCCGCTGTAGTCCCAGATCTGGCCAGAGGCGATCGTATCGTTTGGTACTTCAGCTTGCGAAGCGAACCAGGCTTTCACCGGGTACGTGCCCATGGCAGGCATGGACTGGCGTGGCATCAGAGGGGATTGGCCGAGCACAGGCCCGCAGGCCAGCATGAAGGCGAAAGCGTACAGCTTGATCATCGTAAAGCGGATCAGGATGGGTGAAGGCTTATTCCTTGACGAAACGTGCATGGTAGCGCTCCCGGTCCACCATCACTTGCGCCACATACACACCCGACGAAAGGGTGGTGAGGTCCAGCTGCAGCACATCGTCCCCCACACGTGTGAAAGGCAGCTGGACCATGCGCCCGTCCATAGTGTATACCGTGATCGCTACCTCGGAATGTGTGGTGGGCTGGCGTATGTACAGCACATTTAAGGTTGGCACAGGCCAGGCGGAAAGCGATGGCGCGCGCCCATGCTCATGGATGCCCACAGCCCCGGCCAGTTCGCCTGTAGGCAGGATGCGTGCGCCGAACACATTGGCCGAATGCTGCCAGAAGCTCACCGCGCCATTTTCCGGCGTAGCGAGCACGATGCGATCCAGTTGTGTTGCAGAGATGGCCACCTGCACGTGAGCGGACCAAGCCATGTTTCCATCGGGCGCCACCCGGTATCCGCGGTAACCGAATTGGCTCACTGTGACCATGACGCCGCCGTCGGGCATGGGTGCCATGTTGGGGGTGGTGGTGCTGCCATCCGTGCCGATCAGCTCCACGCCATCCGTTGTCCATAGTGGATCGCCGTCCAGGTCGAACTTCTGCGCATAGATCCCTTGCGCACCCGTACGCCCATCACGCCAAACAGCGAACAGGTGATCTTCATACCGCTGGAACCTATACTCGGATTGGGTACCCGGGGCCTGACAGATGGGTTTGACCGCCGTGCTCCACTTGGGGGCACCCGTACTATCCAGGCTGGTCATGTACAGGTCGTTCGTGCTATCGAACATGCGCCAACTGACGACCGCCCCCTTGTCACCGTCCGCGATCATTTCGTATTCGGATACTTGTGTTCCTGGTTCCGGTGGCAGTAACACGGTCTCTGAGAACGCCCACGTGCCATCCGCCCGGATCCGGTTGGTGCGCAAGCGGGATGTGGCGGCGGTCTTCCACAGCATGAAGGCACCGCCATCGCCATCCACGGCGATCGCTTTGTCCCCCCCACTGGTCGGAGCGTTGTAACCATTGAACCCCCAGGGCGCATTGCCATCAGCCGTGACCCGGTTCACCGAACACACCGATACGTTCAGCGGTGTGTGTGTCCAGGTCACGAAGGCATTCCCATCCGGATGGCAGGCCATGCGCAGGCCCAGGCAGGCGTAGTTGCTGGGAGCATCCACCGTCCGACCACCGACGAGCGCGTGTGTCGGCCAGACCGATGCGCCCTGCGCATCCATGCGCGCCACACGCACGGTATCGCCATTGCCCGCCGTGGCTGCCGTGGTGTAGGCCAGCATGAAGCCGCCATCTGAAAGCGCTGCGACCTCCATGTGGCCGATGTGCCGACCCGGGAGCGCGACCAATTGGCGCCCGTTCGGTTCCCACTGTGCGTAGCCATCCAGGTCTATCTGCTGGCCCCAAATCTCCGTGTTCCCGTTGCGCCCATCACGCCAAAGCAGGAACCATCCATCACCGCCATCGGGAACGGCGCGTGTCCGGTCCTGGTTGAAGGGTGCATCGCAAATAGTGAGCGGTGATGCCGGATCACCGGTCCATTGGGCGTTGACGAAATGCGAGACCAGGATCAGGCCAAGGAGGAGCTTGCGGTACATGGGCGAAAGGCTTTGGTGCCGACAAGTTGGTCCGGTCGTAGCACACCATCGGAGAAAGCCGAGCAAGCGGAAGGATCACTGAGCGAACGGCGGTTCCGACCAGCTAAGGCTGGTAGCAAGCGAACGGACGATCACTCCTTGATGAACCGGGTTGCGAACACTTGCGCGCCGTCGACGATCCGCACCAGATAAGAGCCGGGTGCCAGATGATTCACGTCCAGCTGTAGTACGGCATCCTTCGGCGAACGGGTTGAAAAGACCGGGACCAGACGTCCATCTGCAGTATGAACAGCAACGTCTGCGGAGCTTTGCCCGACAGGAAGCCTTACATACAGCACATTGCTCGCAGGCACGGGCCAGGCCGAAAGCAGCGTTGGACGCCCCTGCTCATCGATGCCCACCGGGCCGGCCAGCTCTCCCAATGGAGTTACATGCGCACCGAATACATCGCTCCCATTGTGCCAGAAGGTCACCGCGCCATTGTCCGCTGTTGCAAAGAGGTCATACCAAGAGGTTTCAGGCCGATAGGGGGATACCGCCACGGTGGTGGCTTCGTTCCAAAGCACATTGCCCGATGCACCAAGCCGTTGGGCTGCATAGGCACTGCCGTTGGAGGTGATCAATGCGCCGCCATCGGGGAGCCCGACGATGCGCGGCGCACCCACGGTCCCCGGGAACGGAGCCACCACCGCCCCATCCACAGGCCAGGTCAGCCCGGCATCCAAGGTGAGTTTCTGCGCGAAGAGGTGCGATCCTATGCCCAGTTTCCTCCAGGCTGCGAGCAAGTGGCCGTCGTTCAAGATGAGCTGATGATCGGACTGACTTGCCGTAGCCTCTGTGCAGATGGCCCGCTCCACCTCGGCCCATGCGGGGAGGCCATTGATGCCGAACCGCGCAACGTGCAAGTCGCCCGGCTGACCCACCGACGTCACCCACGAGACGAAGAACCCCGCCTCTCCCAAGGAGGCCATGCCGAACGAGTTCACGTTGTGGCCCTGCTGCGGCGGCAGGAGTAGATCGCCTGGCCACTGCGCTTCCAACTGGAAGTTGAACCGTTGGAGCCGCACCCTGGAGGTGCCACTGCTCATCATCGCCAGAATGGCCCCGCCCGTTCCATCGGGTACCAATCTGTGTTGGGCCAAAGCGCTGGATGCGAACGCGGTACCATTGAACCCTTGTGGCAGGGCACCATCCGCTGCCACCACGTTCAGTCTGCGTTCCGCAGTGCCGGTTCCTTGAATCCATGAAACAAAGACCGACCCTTCCGGGAGCGCGAGCACCTCGATCGCATTGCAGGCGAAGTTGGATGCACCCTCCCCGGACGGCCTACCACCCACGATAGGATGCGGATCGATCGTGCTTGTGCCATTCGCATCGAATCGCGCTAGGCGCACGGTATCGCCCGCGCCAGGCCCTGCCGCCTGGACATATGCCATGATGAAACCGCCGCTCTCCAGGCTTTGCAAGTGGTAGTGGCTCACATGGCGCTCCCCGGGCAGCGCCAACAGTGGTTGGCCATTGGGCGCCCACAGCGAAAGTCCGTCAGCCGTAACACGTTGGCCCCATATTTCACGCCGACCATTTCGCTGGTCCAACCAGAGCACATATGAGCCACCCGCACCATCGGGCCTGGCCTGCACCACGATCTGGGTGAGTGGCGCGTCGCAGATGGCGAGCGGGGCTGATGGATCACCGGTCCATTGTGCGGGCAGCGTGAGCGCGGAAAATAGGTGGACGGAAAGCAGGAAGGATCGCATGGCAATGGGCTTGATGCCAACGAAGTTCCACTCAGGCAGGAAGGCGCGTCTGCCTTATCGAGCGAACGGAACGTTCTTCGAGCCAACGGTCAGGCGCGCAACAACTTCAACACCTCCTCCTTGCGGCGGCGGCTGATCTCCACGCGGTGGCCACCACGCACTTCAAGGATCCCGTCGGTTGTGATGCGGTCGATGGCCTGGCGGTTCACCAGATAGCTGCGGTGTACGCGGATGAAACCCAGATCGGCGAGCATGTCCTCGTACTCCTTCAGCGTGCGGGCCACCATGAAGCGGCGGCCGTCGCAAAGGTGCAGTTCGGTGTAGTTGTCCTCGGCGCGGCAGAAGGCGATATCCTCCGGGCTCACGAAATGCAGACCGTTACCATGCCGCAGTGTGAGCTTCATTCCCTGCTCGTTGGGCTCGTTCAAGTTGGACAGTATCGCGGCCTGGTGCTGTTCATCCAACGCGGGGTCCGGGTGCCGCTGCAAGTGGCGATCGATCGCCGCACGCAGCTCATCGGCCTGCACCGGCTTCAACAGATAATCCAACGCGCTGAAGCGAATGGCCTGGATGGCATAGCGCTGGAAGCCGGTGGTGAAGACCACATCGAAGTCCCATGTGCCAAGCGCCTTCAGCATGCTGAAGCCATCGCCACCGGGCATCTCCACATCAGTGAAGACCAGCGCGGGCTTGTGTTCGGCGATCAGAGGTAATGCAGCAGCGCCGGAGTCGGCCTCCGCCACGATGTTGACCTCGGGCGCCACCTCGGCCAGGCGTGCACGCAGGAATTCGCGTGCACCGGCCTCATCATCCACCAACAGCACATCGATCATGGCGGTAAGTTAGGAGGATGGAGGGAAGGGAGGTGAAGTGGGTGACGGGTGAAGTGAGTGAGGAAGGTCACGCCGCGGACAGCGTTCTAATGGACCGGCCATGCCTATCCTTGCCTGTGCCATGCGTCCCTTTCCCCTCACCCCGTACCGCATGTTCCGGATCGATGGGCTGGGCGCCATACTGTCGTCCCTATTGCTGCTGGTGATGACCAAGTGGCCGCAGGTCTTTGGCATGCCCCGGACGGTGCTGTTCGCACTGCTGCCCTTCGCGTTGGCGTTCGCGGCGTTCTCACTGGGTTGCACATGGTTCCGACCATTGCGCTGGAAGCCGCTGCTCGCCACGATCGCCACAGCGAACCTGCTCTACGCGATGGTCACGCTCGTCCTGGTGTACGTGTACTTCGATCAGCTCACCCTGTTGGGGCGTGGCGTTCTCATCGCGGAGGTCGTTGTGATCTTGGTGATCGTGCATGCCGAGGTGCGGCTGGTGCGGCACGGCTGATCAGCCCACAGCGATCACTCACCCCAACACCACCTCCACGCGAGTGCCAGCCGGCGATCCATCGGGTGCCAGCAGGTCATCGAAGTGCAGCGCACGGCCCTGTTCGTCCAACTTGTAGGCCAGCAGTTGCAGGCGTTCGTTGGTGAGCTGAAGGCCCATGCTTGGACTGCCATCACTGTGCGCGCGTTCGGGTGCGGCTTTGCGGCCCACGCCGTTGTCCTCCACGGTGCAATACACCACGCCGTCCACATCGGAGAAACGAACGCTCAGATGCTTCTCTCCCACCTTGGTCGCCAAGCCATGCCAGACAGCGTTCTCCACGAAGGGTTGCACCAACAAGGCCGGCACATGCACGTCATCGTCGATCAACTCCCGGTCGGCATCCACGGTGTAGTGCAGGCCATCGGGGAAGCGCAGCGATTCCAGCTTCAAATATTGCCGCAGGAATTCAAGTTCCTGGGCGATGGGGACGCGGTCCTTCACACTGTGGTCCAATACCATGCGCAGCAGGCGCGCGAAGCCATCGAGATAAGCGCTAGCGGCCACCGCATCGCCCTTGCGCACCAGGTTGCCGATGGCGTTGAGGCAGTTGTAGATGAAGTGCGGGTTCATCTGTGTGCGCAGCACTTTCAGTTGTAGGAGCGCGTTGATCTCTTCGATGCGGTTCTTCTGATCCTTCAGTTCCACATTGAGCTGTTCCAGCGCATCCGCATGACGGCGTTTCTGCCGGAAGTTGTGCCAGAAAAGCAGCGCAGCGGCCAGGGCCAACACCACCAACGCAAGGCTGCCATATAGCATCACGTTGCGCGCCTTGATCCGCGCGGCCTGCTCACGGTTCTCCACATCCAGGCGTTCGATCTCCTCCTCCTTCAGCTTGGTCTCAAAACGTTTCTCCAGCTCCAACAACTCCTCATTGGCGTTGCGTGCATAGAACTCATGGAGCAATTCCTCCAATTGTAACATGGTCCCGTAAGCCGCCTCGTGATCACCCAACGCGGCCTGGCCTTCGGCCGTGAAACCAAGGTTCTCCATGGTGGTGAAAATGTCCTTCTCACTTTCCTGGTTCAAGCGTTCGCTTTCCGCGAATGCGTCTATGGCCTCCTTGTGGCGACCGGCATTGTGCAGCACGTAGGCCAGTGTGTTCACGACCTTGAACAACTTGGTGTGGTCGATGCTCCGCATGCGTTCCACCGCATCACCCAACATGGTGATCGCATCCGCGTGATCGCCACGTTCGCTCAGCAGTTTCCCGATGTTGGTCTCGAAGATCGCGCGACCGTACACATCATCGTCGCTCACCCGGCCCAGCCCTTCGCGGTAGTAGTACTCTGCGGAATCCACTTGATCGGTCATCAGGAAACGGTTCGCGAGGTTGTTGTACGCGTTCCGAAGCAGCACTGGATCGCCATAGACTTTAGCCAGCCGAAAGACCTCACGGGAATATTGGAAGGACTCCTCGAAGCGGTTCCCATCGAACATCCATTCCGACATCAGTGACAAAGCGCGCAGCATGCCTGCCGTGTCCGGGATCACGCGGGCGTGGAGCAGCGAACGCTGGATCGCTTCGGTGGCTGCGGTCATGTCACCCAGGTGCTGCTGCGACCTGCTCACCAACCACAACGCTTCCATGCGTTGGGCATCGGCATCCGCAGGCCACATTCCGAGTTGCTGTTCCGCAAGCTGGACCACTTCCTTGTGGCGGCCTTCATCGGCAAGTGCTCGCATGTTGGCAAGCACATGGTCCTGATCAATTTCGACCTGCGCCAAGGTGAACAGGGGAAACAGGAACGTAACCGTGCAACAGGCCACAGCCATACACCGTGCAATGTTGTTCCACTTCATTTCCACCGCTGAAAAGTAACGCAGGCAGTGAAAGCACGCAGTGCCCGATCTTGGATCGCTGGACGGTCGCAGGCAATGTTCAGTCTACTTTCTCCTGGGACGGTCGCAGCAGGCGGAAGGCCATCCAGGCCATCAATGCCATCAGCACGAGGATGGCACCCCACACCCACACTTTCGTCGGATCGAAGATGGGGCCGGCTGTTGCCTGCGCTGGCACCGTGCGGATCATGCCATGTTGCAAGGTGTCCAAGGGTGAAGCAAGGTCCTCCGCAAAGTTGGCCATGTCGTATGTGGGAGGACGCAGGTCCGGCGCTCCTGTGGTGAGCCGGTACGTCATGTCGGGAAGCAGGTGTGCCAACAGGATGCGATGCCGTGCTTCCAGACGGACCTGGTCGAAGCGCAGTGGTCGGTCGTCCCCGTTGTGGATCAGCAGCGCGAAGGTGTCCAGCTGGATCGCGGGTAAGCTGAACGCGTTCACTTCCCCGGAGGAAATGGTGAAGCCGCCATGATCGACCTGAGTGATCCGGTGTGTCTTCCTGCGCTTCTCTCTCACGGCCACACGCCGCCAGGAACGCACCTGTCCGCTGCGCTTGTAACGCACCGTGTCGCGCACGTTCAGCGCGATGCGCTCCACCAGCACCGGTGCTTCCAGACGCATGTGGAGCGTGCTGGTCCTGCCACTGTCCTGCTGAATGAACGGCGTGGACGATGCACTAACGAAACGAGCCTCAAGGGACGACCCACCCACATAGCGACCCACATCGATCACCTGCACGGGCGCTGTGATCGAGTCGTTCAGCGTGAGACGCAAGTAGCGGTAGTCGCTCTTCGGAAGGTTTATGGCCAAAACCTGATGCGGAGGATCACCGCGCGTGCCGTGGATCACCAGGTGATCATCCTTCACCATGTACCAGGCGCTGCGGTCATCACTGCCGGTGATGCGCACCTGCTTCTGCACCTGCACCGGACGGATGCGGATGGCCAGTTGTTCCAGCAACACACCTTCGGGCCGCTCCAATTCGATCACGGTACTGGATCGTACCACCTCGTTGCGCAACAGTTTGAAGGGCACGAAACGTTCCGGACCCGGTGCCGTCCATACTTCGCGAAGCACGTAGGGCACGTCCGCGCCGGTGCTGTCCACCAAGCGGATGTCGCCAAGGTCCGAGCGGGATACGCCGAGCAATTCCGGAGAGAGTGTGATGGCATGGAGACCGGCACGATGAACCGCAGGCACCTCCGCCTCCCAGCCGGGAACCTGCGCTACAACGGCCTGTGCCGCGATCAACGCAGCCAGAAGAAAGTCACGCCTCAGGTCCATCGTCCGCCGGTTCGTTCGCGGGAGGGTCGCCGATGACAAGCCCCTTGAGCCGCTGGTACATGAAGGAGACCACGAGCAGGATCACACCAAGAAAGATGAACGCGGCCACGCGGCCACCTTCGCTGAGGTCCCACACATCGAAGAGGAACAGCTTGAGCAGCGTGATCCCGAAGAGCGTGAGCGCGATGATGCGCATGGTGCGCAGCCGTGTGTGCATGCCGTACCACATGAAGATGAAGCTGCCCACGCCCCAAAGCAGGGGGTAGCCAACACGGCGTACATCGCTCAACCCGGTGCTGGTACCGCGGCCAAGGATCATGGCGATGTCCAGTTCCTGGCTGGCAAGAATGATGATGTAGGTGGAGGCGGCCCAGAGATAGCCGTTCCAGTTCGGTGAGTATCGGCCGATGAGTTCACGCATCATCACCGCCACGCGCACCACCGCGAACACCATGGCCACCAAGGCCAGGAGGTGGAAGGGAAGGAAGCCGATGCCCTGTCCGGCGCGTTCCGTAATGCGCAGCGCAACGCGGCTTTCGGGATAGGTGCCGAAGATGAAGACCAGGCCGCAGAGGACCAGCACCAACACCAACGCGGTGCGGAAGACGCGGTTCTTCTTGCGTACCAACAGCGTCAAGGCGAGCGCGAAGATGAGTGTGTAGGCCATCATTGCCTGATGCATCACGCTGCGATGAACGACGCGATCCAGCTGGTACTTCTGTTCCAGGAAGTTGATGCCGTAAAGCACGAGGATCGCCAGCACGAGGGTGATGGTGCTCCAGGAGCTTCGCCTAAGCCCAGGCAACATTTCCACGGTCCCATCAACCGGCTGCAGGAGGCGGTGGGTGAGGAAGAGTGCGACCCCAGCCACCATGCCGGTCACCCATCCCTTGTTCATCAATGGCCGCATGGTCTCCGCTGCGTTCCAGCCATAGACCTGCTCCAGGTCCATCCCCAGGCTAAGGAGCATGAGCACCGTGACCAGGATACTGGCGCGTTCCACCAGTTGCAGGCCGGTGCGCTGTGCGAACCACAGCAGCAACACCGCCTCGGCCGCCCAGAACAGGGTGATGTGGCTGCCTTCCAACTGCACCGGTGCCGCAAGGCTGATGAAGGTGAGCACCAGTCCGATCAGCAGCAACTTCAACGGTTGGGGCACGCCCTCCCGCTTGTGGAAGTACAGGGCGAAGGCCAGGTAGAAGAGTCCGAGCAACACGGTGAACAAGCCGGTGATACGCACCGAGAGGTCGCCCAGGAAGTGCAGCCCCACACCGTAGTATGCGGCGGTGTTCACCAGCAGGAGCGCATGGTCCATCGGCGTAAAGACCTGCCGGTGGCGCAGGTTGTAGCGCAGGTTCATGGCGAAGAAGACCAGGAAGAACGCGCTCGCGAAACCGAACGCGGGCAGTGCGGGTCGTGGTTCCATACCCGTGTAGGTATCCATGGCCCAGGCGCCCATCACCAATGCCGTGAGGGCAAAGGAGAGCACGTTGATAAGGTCCCATTTCTTGTAGTTGGCCACCACGAGCATGCCGACATCCAGGATCAGCAGGTAGGTGAAGAGTACGCGGTAGTTGCCTTCACCGGTGCTCACCAGGAAGGGCGCTGCGAACCCGCCCAACAAGGCGATCACGGCCAGTTCCTTGCGGTCGTAACCGAGGGTAAGGGCCACCGCCAACCCGGTGATGACGACCATGATGATGAAGGCGGCCGTTTGTCCGATGAGCTCGTATTGGTGGAACGCAATGGCGATGGTGGAGTAGAACACCGCGATCCCTCCGGCGACCAACACCGAGCTGAATGCCCGGAATCCGGTGCGCAGCCGGTGCCCGAAGAACACCAGCACACCACCGGCGGCAAGTCCGATCAAGGTGCGCCCGGTTTCGCTGATCATGCCCTTGCCGATGGCGTAGCGCAACAACAGGCCGATGCCCAGCACAAGCACCGCGATGCCGATCTTGTTGATGAGGTTCTCCCCAATGAAGCGCTCCATGTCCGGATGACGCTCGAAGAAGGAAGGTGACCGGGGCCGCCGCTCCCGTTCCACGCGCGCCGTGGCTGCCGACATGTGGGGCACCACATCGAGCGGTGGAGTGCGCGACCCGGTCTCTTCCGGATCGGGGAAAAGCTCCCGGAGACGTGCGGCGGTGTCATCGACCTCCTCGGGCTCCTTCTCCGGAATGGGTTCTGGAATGGGATCAGGAATTGGTGGCGCAACCGGTGCCGCTGGTGGTGGCGGGACGTCAGCCGGCACGATGATGGGCTGCGACGAATGGAACGTTCCCTCGCCGCTAATGGAGCCTTGCGGGGTCTGGGATAGTTGCGCCCTGGTTTCTTTCAGTTCGCGCAGGAGAGCGCTCATGCGGGTCAGCAGCACCACCATCAGAACGAGGAGGGCGATCGGCAGGAGCACGGCGATGAGCAGGAGGCCTTCCATGGTGATGTGTCACATCGATCCCCTCAGAACTTTGTGGACCGCTTACCATTCTGCGTCATGCGCGGAGACCCAACACCACTGTGCGTAGCGGAATTCCTATGGCTCTTCCTGTGCTTTTTCACGGCATGATCAACAATGCGTGAAAAGTAAGCCGTGTTGCCGAATGGAGTGGAACGCCGCGGTCATGTGTGGGTGCTTTCACGCCAGGATCACCCCGAACAGCAAGGCCAGCAGCACCACGCCGATCAGGTCCATCCAAACGCCGGCCTTCACCATCTGCTGCATGGGAATCCGTCCTGTGCCGAAGACGATGGTCTGCATGGGGCTGGCCACCGGCAGCATGAAGCCGAGGCTGGCGCCCAGGGTGGCGGGCCACAGGATGCTCTGCGGATCCATGCCCCAGCGTTGGGCCATAGCGGCCAGAATGGGGATCACCAGCGTGGCCGTGGCGGTGTTGCTACCCAGCTCGCTCAGCAGGCAAACGATCAAGGCCACCGCGCCGATCAGCACGGGTAGTGGCAGGGTGCCAAGCCCCGTCAT
>JBGTIB010000243.1:0-4950 GCA_041745875.1 Flavobacteriales bacterium
ACGTGGCACAGGTATCCACCTCGCTCAGCGAAGTGAAGGTCTCAGGTTATGTGCGTGACAAAAGCTCGCTGAAGAGCATCACCGTGAACGGGAAGGCCGCGGAATTCGACAAGGACGAGAAGGATCCGACATACGTCGTGACCATTGCCCTGGCACTCGACGAAGCGGAGATCATCGTACAAGCCACCGATGTCTATGACAACATGAGTTCCGCCGTGTTGCAGGTGGAACGCACCGAAGGGGTGGCGCCTGAGATCGCCATCACATCGCCCAAACCCGCAGAGGACCGCACCCTCTCCATACCCGCCGGTGCAGAGGATGTGTTCTTCGAAGGGCATATCACCGACGAGAGCCTGATCCGGATGATCAGTGTGAACGGTGTGAACGCAAGCTATCCGCCCGATCGGCAGAACCCCGACTTCGGCATCAAACTCCACGTGAAGGACAAGGATCACATCGTGGTGCGCGCCGAGGATCAATTCGGCAATGCCACCGAAACGGCCTGGGCACTGCTGCGGGTGGCGCCGACCCCACCGCCAACACCATCGCCCGTGGAGGTGGCCTCCAGCAGCGACCCGGCGGACAAGCCGGCGCCGAAGCCAAGACCAACGACCACCACCTGGGTGGTGCACATCGAGAATGGCAATTACCGGGAGTTCCCGGCGCTGAACCCAACAGTGGCCGACAAGGCCAAAATGCAGAAGGCCTTCGCAAATTACAACGTGCAACGCACCATCAGCAAGAAGAACCTGACCAAGGAGCAGATGGAGCGCTTCTTCAATGTGGAACTGCGGGATCAGGTCCGAAGTGGGAAGGTGAACACCATCCTAGTGTGGTACACCGGGCACGGCAAGACAGTGGGAGGCAAGGCGTACTGGATCCCGGTGGATGGGCACAAGGACAACATCTATAGCTATTTCAACTACGGTTCCTTGAAAGCACAGATGCAGAACTACAGTGAGAGCGTGAACAGCACGGTGGTGGTGTCCGATGCTGCTGCAGGCGATGCATCCTTCTATGAATTGACACGCTGAGGGGAACCATGCACTGGACATCATCTTCCGCACGGGGCCCGTTGATGGCGTTCCTGTTGTTCCTTGCGGTCCCCCAGGCTCAGGCCCAGCGCTTTTTCTTCGAGAACGTTTCGGTGCAGTCGGGCCTTCCGGCATCGAAGGTGTATACCGTGCTGCAGGATCGTTTCGGCATGGTATGGATCGGGACGGAAGCGGGTTTGGCCAGCTATGACGGCCATGTGGTACAACCGCATGGCACCCAGGACGGGGTGTCGCGTGGGGGTGTACGCTGTCTGATGGAGGATCGCGATGGAAGGTTGTGGGTGGGCCACATGGATGGCGGGCTCACGGTCCGGTATGGCGACATGTTCCACGCCTTCACCTTGGGCCCCGATGTGAACAGTGCCGTCACTGCATTCCAGCAGGCGCAGGATGGCACCATCTGGCTGACCACAGTGCGTCACGGCGCCTGGCGCATTGCCGAGATGCCCACCGAGGAAGATCCATTGAAGGCCACTTCATTCACCGGTGAAGGGGACCTGCGCTCTTCGCTGTTGGATGTGGACCTGCTCAGCGATGGCCGCGTTTGTTTCGTGGAGGATGGCGGACAGGTGGTGGAATACAGCAATGGAAAGCTGGCACCGATGCGGCTTCCGGGCGTTCAGGATGTGTTCAATGCCACCACGGTCTTCGAGGATTCGAAAGGTCGGATCTGGGTGGGGACACAGGGGGGAGGTGCTTTTCGCTATGACCCCAAGGGTGGTGAGCCCATGCGTTTCGACCATACCATGGGCCTGCGCAGCGCCACCATCCTGTGTTTCGCCGAGGACGGCGTGGGCCGCGTGTGGATCGGGACCAACGACGGAGGAACGAGCGTAGTGGACGGGAACAATGTGCACACCTACGACACCCGCAACGGCTTGCACTCGCAGCGGGTGCGGCATATCGCCCGCGACCGGGAGGGGAACCTGCTGATCGGTACGGATGACGGACTGGACATCTTCAAGGGTGAGCAGTTCATGAGCTTCGATGGCGCCGACGGGCTCATCGATGCGCAGGTCTGGAGCGTGCTGGAGGACCGCAATGGCAATACTTGGTTCGGCACGAACGGTGGCATTGTCATCCTATCGCAGAAGAACGGTCGCACCACCACCGAACTGCTCACCTCGCAAGGGGGGCAGCTCACCAACAACTTCATCCGCTGCATGCGCGAGGATGACAAGGGCTATGTGTGGATCGGCACCGAGAACGGGGGCCTGCAACGCTATGATCCACGCACGGGCAAGGCCACGTGGGACATTGAACTCTCGGGGTCCATGGCCGATGGCAAGATCACCGCCTTGGAGGTGGGTCAACCGGGCGAACTGTGGGTGGGTGGGCTCAATGGTCTTCGCAGGTATGTCCCTGGGTCCGGAACGGTTCCAACCATCTACACCAGTAAGGATGGACTGGCGGGAGACCATATCTCGGCCATCTATCGTGACCCCAAGGGCACCATCTGGGTGGCGAGCACCATCAACGGTGTCACCCGCGTGGACAACGGCATTCCCACGATGGTGGACCTGGGCCGCTCCTTCGCCGCCACCTGCTTCACCCAGGACCATGAAGGGCGCTTGTGGGTAGGCACGGAAGGGCAGGGAGTCATCGTGTTGCAGGATGGCAAGGAGGTGCAGCAATTCACCACTGCCGAAGGCTTGCTTTCCAATACGATCAAGGCCCTGGCCAAGGACGAGAACGGACATGTATGGATAGGCACCAACAAGGGGTTGAACAAGTGGCGCCACAAGAAGGGCGGCTTCATCACCTTTACCGAGCGGGCCGGTTTTACGGGGATCGAGGTGAAGCCAAATGCGGTTTGGGCCACGGACAAAGGCTCCATCTGGTTCGGTACGGCCAATGGCGCCACGCGTGTGCAAGGTGAGAAGGACATGCTGGAGGGTATTCCGCCGCTGGTGACGGTTCGCGGATGGAAAGTGAACATGGTGGACCGACCCGTGGAGAAGGAGCAACGCATGTCCCATTCCGACAACAGCGTGAGGATCGCATACGGCAGCGTCGCATTGAGCGACCCTGGTGCGGTTCGCTATCAGTACATGCTGGGCGGGTTGGACCAGGACTGGCAGCCGGTGACCACCGCCACCGACGCATACTATCCGGCCCTGCCTCCGGGCAAATACGCCTTCACCGTGAAAGCCATGGACCGCACCGGCGTTTGGAGCGATCCGCCCGCCGAACTGGTCTTCGAGATCATGCCGCCCTGGTACCGGACGTGGTGGTTCTATACGACAGTGGCCCTGGTGATCGCCGTCATCCTGTTCAGCTACATCAAGGTGCGCGAGCGGCAACTGCGCACCCGCAACCTGGTGTTGGAACGCCGGGTGAAGGAGCGCACCGCCGAAGTGGTGGCCCAGAGCAAGGAGATCGAAGGGCAGAAGGTGCAGATCGAGGACCTGCTCCTCAACATCCTGCCCAAGCAGATCAGCGAGGAGTTGAAGGAGAAGGGCAAGGCCACCGCCCGCAGGCACGAGGAGGTCACCGTGATGTTCACCGATATGAAGGGGTTCACCAAGGCCGCTGAGAAGATGACCCCCGAGGAACTGGTGAACGAGTTGGATGAGTGCTTCATCCAGTTCGATGGGATCATCGGTCGCTATGGGCTGGAGAAGATCAAGACGATCGGCGACAGTTACATGTGTGCCGGCGGCGTGCCCAGCAGCGATCCGCACCACGCGAAGAAATGCGTGCTCGCCGCCATGGAGGTGCGCGAACTGATGGAGAATTGGCGGCTGGAGCGCGAGGCCCAGAACAAGGATCCCTGGGTGTTGCGCATCGGCATACACTCGGGCCCCGTGGTAGCCGGCGTGGTGGGCAAGCGCAAGTTCGCCTACGACATCTGGGGCGATACGGTGAACACCGCCAGCCGCATGGAAAGCAGCGGAGAGGCCGGTGAAGTGAACATCAGCGGGGCCACCCACGAGCTGGTGAAACAATACTTCGAATGCACGCACCGAGGGCAGATCCAAGCCAAGAACAAGGGTGCGATCGACATGTACTTCGTGCGCCGCCTGAAGCCAGAATTCAGTGCCGACCCCCAAGGCCTGAAGCCCAACGCACGGATGCTGGAGCTATTGGGCCTGGCGGAGGAGGAGTTCGCGTAGCTCGGCGATCATCAATGCCGTGGCGCCCCAGACCACGTGGCCTTCCACATCGAAATAGGGGATGTCCACAGGAAGCTCGGTCCCGTGCACCAACTGCTGCCTTCGTTTGATCACGTCCGCGCCCAACAGCAGTTCCACCGGTGCCTCGATCAAGCGCTCCACCTCGTGCGGGTCGGGTGACAAAGTGCCCAGCTTCGACGCTATGCCTACGAAGGGAGTTACCAGGGTGCGGCTCGGGGGAATGTACACCTGGCTCAGAGTGCCCAGCACCTCGATGGGCGTGTCGGCCGCGCCCGTTTCCTCCACGAATTCGCGCAGTGCCGTATGCTCCAGGGAACGATCTTCCGGTTCCCGCTTGCCGCCGGGGAAGGATACCTGCCCGCTGTGCACCCCGATGTAGGTGGGACGCAGCATCAACAAGGTGTACAGCACATCATGTTTCGGGTAGAAAAGCGCGAGCACGGCACTTTCGCGCGGTGGGGGGCGCTGGCTCATGGCCCATTCCAAATCCGGACGCTGGTACCCGGACAGTGTCAGGAAGTCATCGTGCCCGGGCAATGCCCCCTGCATCGCCCTGCGCACCAGCTCGATGCCCACAACAGCGTCCATCACGACCCCTTGCTCAACGCTTCCAAAAGCATCTTATTCAGGGAATGGGATATGCACCGCTTGCTTCCCGCTCCCATCCAAGTTCATGGTTAGGATCTCCGAATTGATCTTCAAAGCATGTTGTACCGGGTCATTCGGCGAGAGCGTGTACCTAAGCAGAAGCAGCTTGT
>JBGTIB010000244.1:0-7430 GCA_041745875.1 Flavobacteriales bacterium
TCCTATTGAAATGTGGACAACTCCCTGCCCACTACACAGGCTCACGCGCGGACTTCCCCACATTCCAACAGGACGATCACCACAAATCCACAGAAGTGCTGATCTTTAGGAACTCGCGCACCTGATCAGGGGGAGCTTACAGCACCAATAGGACCCGGCCGCGCATTTGCATTGTCTGATCGTCTAATCTTCTGATTATCTGATCGAGCTTGGGCCTTGTGCGTGGCTTTCGCGATCTGCTCCTTGGCCTTCGGAGCGACCGCTACCCGAAAGGGTCGGGGTCCTCCGCAGTAGCCTCGGCAGAGGCGGACTTTCCCTTGGCTCTCTTTGCGCTCTGCGCCGCTGCAGCAGCCTTCGGTGGTTTGGCCTTGGGTGCCTTCTTCGCTGAGGGAGGATCTTCATCATCCGATCCTTCCATCTCATCGCCCTTCCGGTACTTGATTCGGTACTTGATGTCGTAGTTGATAATGTGGTCCAGTTCTTCTCCGTTCAACCCGTAATACGTGCCTAGCAATCCGTCAATCTCGTCCAAGATTGGTTTGCACAACGGTATGTCGAACGACTCCAAAGACAACCCACTCTTGGTCATCTGGTGCGATCCTTCTTCAAGTACTTCGATGTACTTCTTTCCCCATTCGGCCATTGATTTGCGCACATTCGGGGGTAGCGAATCAGGATTTAGTGGGAACGCGAGTACGTCACGACGATTCAAGTTGCGACAATCAGAAAGAACATTCCAGAACCAAAAGAATATTGAGGAACTGAGCGCTGCAATCACTGCATACTGCGCTTCTTCATTAGAAAAGTATAGTGCCTTCAACTCCGAAGGGGTTACCGCCTTGTTGGTATCGAGTCGTGTCGCGCCAGGGACCCTATCCAAGAACAAGAGGAAGTAAGAGAACTTTCGGGTATAGTAAATGGGATAGTCAGAACCACTTCGAACTGCAATCGCCAATGGTTCTGATTTCACGGTGATTTTCTCAAAAGCTGATATCTCCAATGGCCCACCCAGCTTCTCGGTTGAAGTAGGATGAAAGTTATTGTGCTTTGGACGGTCAACGTAGGTCACCTTAGTCTTCATTAACGCCTCGCGCTCATCTGACCTCCACCGATAATAGCTACTGGTCCACGTCCCTTTCCGTGCAGCCTTCTCTGATTCTCTACCTATCAAAATGGTAACGCGTTTCTGTGCCCCCTCAAAGACTTGTGCCGGTCGATTCGAATATGTCGTGATCCACCTTAAGCCGATCTCATCCCAACACAATTTCTGTAGCGCATCGAATCCATCTGTGCAGAATATCGATATCGGCACGATTAAACCAACACCACTGCCCTTCGCTCTAATCTGAAGGCATCGTTCAGTGACCAGCGCGTACAGGTCGCCACAGGTCGATGTGGTGTACCCCCGAACCGTGTAAATCGAAGAGCGGAACTGAGGCGTGTACTCTACATACGGCGGGTTCCCGATGATCACATCAAAACCGCCACGCTGGTGGACTATGCCATAGAACTCAGCGAACCAATGGAACGGCATGTGGCTCGCTTTCCAGTAATCAAACTTGTTCACCTCCCATTCAATGACATTACCCTCATTGTCCCTTCGCGTGGGTTTGCCAAGGTGTTCACATCCCCTAGCCAATGTTACCCGCTTCTCGTTGATTCCATTGTCAGCAACACCGTACTGCTTGGCTAGAAATCTATCCAACTTATCCTTGAGTGCACTCAGCCGCTCCTCTAGTTCGTGTTTCGCCTCAGCAATCGCACCTTCAACGAATCCATCTTTCGTTTGACTATCTCGAAAGGCCTTGAAGACCTTCCATACAACATCACTCTCCGTCTTGATTGCGTTCCGTTCATCTTCGACCTCGGTGAAGCGTATTTCATTCCCAAACAGGGCATCGATTTCTGCCTCAGTCGAAAAGCCGACAAGCGTGTTGCCGCTGCGGATGTTGAAGTCGATGTCCGGCAGGGGTTCGATGCCGTAGTTCTCCTGCTTGGGATCGGGGTCCACGGTGCTCACCAACTTCAAGAAGAGGCGCAACTTGGCGATCTCCACGGCCTCGCGCATAATGTCCACGCCATAGAGGTTCTGTAGGATGATGCTCTTATAGATGAAGTAGTCCTGATTCGGATGGCATGCAACCCGCTCTAAAATAGTTGAGAAATCTTCGAGTCGCTTCGCTGGTAGTAGGGGATACCCGTGTTTTGTTCTGCGCAATTTCCCCGGTTCACTTGTGTCCGCTTCTTGTTGAAGAAGTGCTTCAATTCGGTTGAGGCATCCATCATAAATTGGAACTAATACTTTAAGAGCCGCAAAAAGAAAGGCCCCACTTCCACACGTCGGATCCAACACCGTAACGTGTTGAACAGCATTGAATAAATGACGCAAGAGCTTCTCATCGGCACAGTACGTAATTACATCCTGCGCGAACTGTTGGATGTCCAGGTTGTAGGTGATCATGTCGTTGATGGTGAGCACTTCACTAGCCACCAGTTTGCGACGCACGTCCAAGTAGCGTCTGCGACGCTCGATCAATTCTCGTTAGAACTCTGTGGGTAGCGCGATTGCCTCTGCTGCAGGCACGTTCCACACCTTGCGGATCTTCCAAAGGTCCTTCTGTTCGGGATTCAGACCGGCGCGCACATCGGCAGGTAGATCATTGAAGAGTGCGGAACCATACCATGGCGTAACCGAAGGTTCAGCGCCGATCGCTGTGATCATTTCCGGGGAAATACCGTGGCGTACGCTGGGGTAGATGTATTTGTCCGGGTCATCGCGTAGCAGTTTCCACACGCCGCCTTCGGGCTTGAAGGCTTGCGCGTCCTTGCGCTTGGCTTCATCGAAGAGCCAGGGGATGATGGTGTTCTTGCTGATGTATTCGGTGATGTCCTCCTTGGTGTAGTAGGCGCCCATCTCCGCCTTCTTGTTGATATACTGTTCGAAGATGTATCCGATCACATCGGGGTTCACGTCGCGGCTGGTGCTACTGGCGCGTGTGTCCAGGTGCCAGTTCCAGGTATCGAAGAAGTCGAATAGGTTCTTGAAGGCCCTATCGTCCACTTCGATCGGGTGGTTCTTCTCCAGGTCGTGTACAGAGAAGAGGCCACCGTTCAGGTAGGGCACCTTGCCGATCTCCTTCAATAGTTCCGCATTGCGGGTGGGGCTGCCCAAACCTTGGTGGAACAGCACCAGCAGGAAGTCGCGGTAGAAGGTGTAGAACTGGTCGCCGGCGCGTTTCTGCTTGCTCTCCTTCAGCTTGTTCTGCAGGTAGTCGCGGTCGCCGTTCAGGAAACCCTTCTTCTGGATGAAGTAGATGAACATCAAGCGGTTCAGCATCAGGCTGGCGTACCACTCCTGGTCCACCTTCTCCTTGATGCCCTTGATTAGGGCCTTGAAGGCTTCATGCTGCGCGCTGAACTCGCGGTAGAATTTCTTGGTGACCTCCTTGGTGTTCTTTTCGAACTGCGCGGTCACTTGCTCCTTTACATCCACCAGCGTAATGCCCTCTTCGGCCTCCAGCGGAATGAAGAGGCTGCTAAGTTTCTGGAATAGATGCTCGGGGTCGGTGCCTTTGTGCCAGGTGGCCTCGTGGTAGGTAATGGGTTGGTGCGGGCGGCGGATGGCGAGCTGCCAGACCTGCTGGCCGTTGGCCGAATCCACGTACACCACCAAATGCTCGTTGGTGGCCTTGGTCAGTTGCTTCTCGATCTTCTGCCGCGTGGCCTTGTCGGGCAAAGCGGCATGGTCATGCACGGCCACCACGAAACCGCGCTTCTCGGCCACCAGCTTCAGGGGCACGGTGTCGGTACCTACGCGCAAGGGCAGGTCGGTCTTCTGCGGTCGGTCCCAACCCAATTCGTTGAACAGGGTGCCGATGGCCCGCTCACTCAGGAGCTTCTTGAAGGCGGCGCGGGAAAGACGGTGCTCGCTCATGCGGTGGTGGCGGGGCTGCGCAGCCCGATGCTGCAAATGATGTGGGGTTGGCGGAAGTGGTGCTCGTGCGCTTCGTCGGGGCGGTTCACCAGGGTGTCGTCCTCGTGGAGTGCGGTCACCAGTTCGGCCAGTTCATCGTCCTTGATGCCTTCGCGCAGGCGGCGGTTCAGCAGTTCCTTGCTGCGCTCGCGGAAGGGGTATTGGTGGATGCTCTCGATGGCCTTCTTCAGGTTCTCGGTGGCGAAGAGCTGGCCCTTGGTGCGCTCGTGGTAGGCGATCAGTTTGTGGTACACGATCCAGCGTGCGCCGTTCTTCTTGCCCAGTTGCCCGCCGATGCGGTTCTCACTTTCCTGGATGTGGCCCAGTCCGCCCTTCACCAGTTCGTGGTGGTCGGCGATGCGCTCGGCGGTGGGTGTGTCGGGGCCGCACTCCAGGGTCTTCAGGATGCGGAACTGGCTCTGCGTGTACAGTTCGCCCTTGCTGTTCACCCAGGCGAGCATCTCGTTCTCCTGCGCGGTGCGCACGAACACGGCCACGCCCGGCGGCGACTTGGCTTCGTGCGTGGGCAGCGTGCGCGTGCTATACACCACGTTCGGTAGCGCGGGGATGCGTTTCGCCAATGAGGGGTCCTGCGCTACGGCATCGTTCCAGATCTGGTAGGCCCAGCTGCCCAGGTCCACATCGTCGTCATCGTCGTTGTCATATAGCCCTTCCTTCTCGGCATACAGGTCGTGCAGGCTCACCGGGTCGCCATCGAAGAACACCTCGTCGGTGCCCACCACTTCGGCGTTCTCGGTGATGCGTTGGCGCAAGCGGCCGCGCAGGTTGATGATGTTCTCCAAGCCGTCCTCTGGCAGGAAGCTGTAGCAGTACACCTTGTCGCTGGCCTGGCCGATGCGGTCCACACGGCCAGCGCGCTGGATCAAGCGGATCAAGGCCCAGGGCAGGTCCTAGTTGATGATGATGTGGCCGTCCTGCAGGTTCTGGCCCTCGCTCAGCACGTCGGTGGTGATCAGCACGCGCAGCTCGCGTTCGTTGTCCGCGTACTGCGGGCACTTGTTGCTGCGCGGACTGAAGCGCTGTGCCATTTCGGTGGGGTCCTTCTCCTTGCCGGTTACCACGGCGATACGGTCCACGCCGCGTGCATCCATTTCCTTGTGCAGGTAGTAGGCGGTATCGGCGAACTGCGTGAACACGAGCACCTTCTTCGTGGGGTGCTCCTTGGTGCAGAATTGCAGCAGCGCCATCAATTGTTTGTCGCGATCCGCGCTCCAATCCTTGCCCAGTTCCCACACCTTGTGGAGGCTGGCCACATCGTCCAGCAAGTGCGTGCGCAGGTTATGGGTGAACAAGTTGCTGCGCAACCACTTGAACCGTTTGCGGAAGCGGGGCACATCCAGCGCCGCGTAGAGCGTCGCAGCATGTTCGCTGTAGCGTTCGCCATGCGCATCCAGGTCCAGCCCCGCCAACCATTCGGGATCCTCATCCTCGAAGAGTTGATCGATGAACTCGCCGTCCTGGATGCCGATCGGCAGGTCCAAGCCATTGTCCAGCGCGTGCACGAAGAGGTGGTTGCGCAGGATGTGGCGCTGCAGGCTCAGCAGAAAGGCGTAGCCGCTGCTCTCCAATCGCTTGAACAAGCTGGTGCGTGCAAAGCCCACCATGCGTCGGCCGGCGCGGCTCAAGTCGTCGATGATGCGGTACTCCTTCTCCGTGGCCTTCTGTTCTTCCACGGGATCGATGTACTGCCGCAATCCATAGCGCGCCAGATGCAACTGGCGGATGGTGTTCACTACAGTGGCGCTGTAGAGCTTGGCGTACGGGTCCTTCGGGTCCTTGGGGTTGAAGCCGTAGAAGAAGGCCTTGGGCACCCGGTCCGGAAAGCTGAAGCGCGAACCGTCCTGGAATTCCAGATAGGGCTTGCCGGTGTTCTCGTCGATGGGGCTGTGCTTGCGGATGAAGGAGCGCGTGCGGCGCACCATGTAATGCTTCATCAGGTCGCGCCAATCATCGCTGAAAGGACTGTGCTCGAAAGCCCGCAACGTTTGCGGTTCGGTCTGGTGCTCGGCACGGAACACATGCTCGCCACCGAGGTCCTCGATGTACTTGTTTGGTCGCAGGCCAAGGTCATCCTCCGGGTCCAGGAAGAGACCCAGTTGTGCGCTCAGGTCGAAGTAGCTCTTGTTGTAAGGCGTGGCGCTCAGCAACACCACGCGGCTTTCGTTCTTGTGTATGTACTCGCGGATGGCTTTGTAGCGCTTGCCCTCGGGGTTGCGCAGATTGTGACTTTCGTCCACCACCAGCAGTTTGGCGCGGGGCAGTTCATCCAGCTTCTTGAAGTCCACCTCGCCCAGCGACAGGATCTCGGTGTGCAACTCGAACTCCTTCTTGAAGCTCTTCCACATCGGGATCAGGTTCGGCGGGCAGATCACCAGCGAACCGCGGTACTCCGTTTCCTACACCAACTTGATCAGCGCAGCAGCCGTGAACGTTTTGCCCAGGCCCACCACATCGCCGATCAGCACACCGCCGCGCTTCTCCAGCATGCGCGCTGCCATGCGCACCGCTTCGGCCTGGAACTTCAGCAGCTTGTCCTTGAAGGCCGGCGGCACCTCGTAGGTCTGCAGGCCGATGCGCGCCTCGTTGCTCAGGTGGTACACGATCTTCAGGAACAGCTCGTAGGGCGTGCGTTGCGCACCGGCCCAGCTCTCGTCGATGATCCTCAGCAGATCATCACTGATATCGATGCAGAACCGGGCATCCCAGCGGTCCTCGAACCACTTCGCCAGTTTCTGCGCCGCATCGCCCTCCACCACATCCACGTTCAATTCGCCATTGCCCCGCAGCCCACTGAATGTGAGGTTGCTGCTGCCCACGAACCCGATGATCGGATTGAAGCGGTCATCGCGAAAGGCCAGGTACAGCTTGGCGTGCAACTGGTGCAGCAGGTGCAGCTTCACCACCACCTTCTTGTCCCGGATCTGCTGCGCGAAGCGGCGCAGGTTGCGTTCGTCCGCTTCGGAAGGCAGCCCCAAGGTCAATTGCAGCCGCAGTTCCTCGGCCAACTTCCGCTTCATGGCCAGCACCGCTTTCTGGTCAGGCTCGCTCACTGCGCCGTTGGCATACAGTTCCAGCAGCTCTTCCTCCGGCTTCTGGTTCATGCCAACCAATACACGGGCCTGTTTGCCATCGCCGCCTTCGAAGTTGCCCACTTCCTCGGCTAAGCCCGTCCAGCCGCGCAGGTTGAGGTAGCCCACACAGAAGTCGCCCCTGTGGCTCACGCGCAGGCTTTCCTTGAGCCCTTCGAGGAGCTTGTGGTCTATGTTGTCGTAGATGGTGGGCATGAGAGGGGCAAAATAGGAAGGTAGTTCGTAAAAACCGCTTATTCAGTGGGCCTTGGGGCAACATCCTGTACAGGCGAGCGGTCGCCGCAGGCCATTCAGCCAATAAGCCGCGAGGCTTTTTCGCCCTACCTCCGGTAGGCAGGTCCGCGACC
>JBGTIB010000245.1:0-40055 GCA_041745875.1 Flavobacteriales bacterium
TTCAGCCTTTCTTACTTCCCCACTCCAAAATCCGCCGGCCTATCCGCCTTGTACCACTTCAGCAACGTGTCTATCATGTGCTCGATCTTCCGATCATCGGCCCAGGTACCACGGAACACCAGGTTGCCGTCCTTGTCCACGAGGAAGGCACCGTTGGGCGCTTTGCCATAGGTGGTGAACACGGCGTCATCCAAACCATCCACCAACACCGGAAGACCGCCCAGCTTGGCGAACTGTTCGGCGTACGCGGTCTTTTCTTCAATGGTCGACGGCAATGGGTAGGCCTTGAAGCGTTTCTTGTCCTGGGGGTGTAGCTCCCGTCCATAGATGACGAAAAGTTGCACATCCTCCCTGGTGTATTTCTTCAGCAAGCGGCTCCATCGTTCCATCTGTATGCGCGATGGCGGATTCGTGATGCTGCCGAACATGAAGGCCCGCACCTTGCCCTCGTTCGCACTAAGTGTGTAGGTGCCGCTACCATCCGCGCGCGGCAGGGTGAAGTCGTGCGTGCGGGGTTCCATACCACCGCCTTCGCTGTAGGTCCGCACTTCCTTGATCGTGCGTTTCATCAGCTTATCGAAGTTCATCCGCCAGATGTTCACCTGCTTCCGCATTTCCTTGATCTCCTTCGTGCTGTAAGCGTTCAGATAGTAGTCAAGGTCGTCATGGAACACCAGGGCGCTGTCGCTGGGATACCAACTGGGGTCCCAGTTGTTGAGTTGTGCGCGACCGGACTGGAAGCAGAGCAGCAGAAGCAGGAGGGGAATGATGCGCATACGATAGGCGATGGACGGGTAAAAGTAGTTGCCGATCTTCACGCCATGGGAAAACGAAGCGTACTCCTCATCTGCCTGCTGGCCCCCGTGCTGCTCCAGGCACAAGGCTACACCAACTGGTTCGTCGGCAATGCCACCGATGCGGTGACCCAACCTCTGGGAGGCGCATGCCTGATGGGTGGTGCCACGGAGAACGACGAAGCCATGCGCTGGTTCCTGCAACGTGCCAGCGGCGGTGACATCCTCGTGTTGCGCGCCAGTGGCAGCAATGGATACCAGAACTATTTCTTCGCCGAACTAGGTGTTGCGGTGAACAGTGTGGAGACGATCCGCTTCGACAACGCGAGTGCCGCCACTTCCCCCTATGTACATGAGCGCATCCAACGCGCCGAGGCCATCTGGTTCGCTGGAGGGGATCAGTGGAACTACGTGAACTACTGGCGCGACACGGCCATCGACAGTTTGATCAACCTCGCGATCAGCGATCGCAACATCGTCATCGGTGGCACGAGCGCGGGTCTGGCCATTCTCGGAGGAGCCTACTTCACCGCCGAGGTGAACACCGTGACCAGTGCGCAGGCGCTTACGAACCCCTTCCACCCGGCGGTGACCGTGAGCCAGCAGCCCTTTCTGCAAGTGCCATACCTGGCGGAAGTCGTCACCGATTCGCACTACGACAACCCCGACCGCCGCGGCCGCCACATGGTCTTCATGGCGCGCGCCAATGATGGGACCGGTATCAATGCGAAGGGGATAGGGTGCAACGAATACACCGCCGTGTGCATCGATGCGGATGGCATCGCACGGGTATATGGTGAATGGCCCCAGTACCCCGAGTATGCTTTCTTCCTACAGATCAATTGCCTGGAACCCGATGGCCCGGAAACCCTGGAGCCTGCTGTGCCGCTGACTTGGTTCCGGGATGGTACAGCCGTGAAGACCTATAAAGTGGCCGGCACCATGCAGGGCTCCAACACCTTCGACCTGAACGATTGGCTTACCGGCTCCGGTGGAACGTGGGAGGACTGGAGCGTGCAACAAGGCGTGCTCACCACGGTCCCCGGCGACCCTGCGCCGGATTGTATCACGGGGGTGGTCGGCAACGGATCCATGATCGGTGATCTCCGCTATGACCAGGCGACGCAACACTATGTCTTGAGCGGCCTCCCCGACATCCGTTCCATCCGCCTGATGGATGCTTTGGGCCGCACGATACACGGGACGACGCTACGGACAGTTGATGGTGCGAGGATCGCGATGAACGGTCTTCCGGAAGGGCTGCTGCTGTTGCAGGTGGATACCCCGGACGGCACCCGCACTTGGAAGTTGATGCGTTGATCCACCGCAGACGTCAGGCGGTTTCGTTGACGCACAGCGCGTGTTCGCTATCCGACCAGCACGATCTCCACGGCCTCATCCTCGCCCAGGCGCAGGTCGCGCAGTCGCAGTTCCACGAGCCAGTTCGCCACATGCAGGTCCTTTCGCAATTCGACGGGATCGTAATGCCAGTTGCGGATCCGTTGAAAGAGCGGTTCGGGCCAGGTACTGTTGTACAGCAGGCTGAAGCGCATGGCCTGATGGTCCACGATCAACTTCCTTCCCTGGTCATCGAAGGCGGTGGTGGTGACCAGCAGGGACGCGGGGTACAGGCGTCTTTGCCAGTCGGGGATCGGTGAACGGAACAGAGCCTGCCGGAATTCCAGCCGGGGCATGCGCGTGGCCTTCAACTGCGCCAGCGGCTGTCCTTGGTCCAGGGTGATGTGGATGACGGACATGAGTGCTACGCGCGAGTATGAAGCGGGTATGACATCAACATCCTCAACCCACTTCGCCGATCAGAAGCGATACCGCACCTGTACCTTGATGTCGCTGCGCACATTGCCCGCGATCTCCTGCAGACCACTGCTGATCCCATCCTGGTCCTGGTAGATCCACGCGCCGTACCGCAGCCACACATCGACACGCCTCATCGGATTGGCGCGCACCATGCCGTACCAGCGGATGCCACGACCGAAATAGGGCGGAATCGAGAACACGCCGATCAGGTCGTTCTCGTAGGCGTACAGACGTGCATCGTAGCTCTCGGTCTCGAAGAGCGCGAAGCGCAGCGTGAATTCCACCGGGCTGCTCAAGGGGCGGTGCACGAAGTCCTGGTAGATCAGGAACCCATGTTTCTGGTCCGCGTCGCCGCGTCGGAAATCGGTGGTCTCCACGCGCGTCCGCAGACTTACGCTGGGGCTCACCTTGTAGGTCGCATTGAAGCGGTAGTTGGTCTGCTCCTGCTCCACCACGTTGCGGATGCGGTCCACATCATCGGCGGTGTTGCGCGGGCGTTGGCGATGGCGCACACGCACGTACAATTCGCTTCCACGGCTCGGACGCCAGTTCACCTGCGCAAGCCAATCCGTGCCACGGCTGGGTGCATCCACCTGGTAGCGCAACCATTCGTGCGACCATTGGTCGAAGAAGGCGTTGATCGTCCAGTTGCGGTTGGGGCGGATCTCAAGTCCGGTGTAAAGCCCCTGCTGGTTCCAAGGGTTGATGCCCTCGCCGAAAGCCACGCTGTACAGGTTCTGGAAGTCACGACCGTACTGGCGGTACAGCATGCTCATGCTCACACGTTTGTCCAATGCAACCAGGATACCACTGTTCCAGGAGGTGCCTCCGTTGGCGCTGCGTGCGGCCTCGCCGAACCACGTCAGGTTGCGGTACAATGCGTTCCAATCCAAGCCCATCGTGGTGTTGTTCCTGCCTGTGAACTCGAACTGGTTGTAGGGTTGCAGGTTGCGCGCAAAGTCGCCGCCGAACTCCACATGTGCCGCTGTTGCGCCCACGCTGAACGCTGGCTGCACATAGCGCACGTGACCACCGAAGATGCGTTCGCCCACCGATCGTTTGCGGTCCACCTCGCGCTGCGTGCGGTGGAAACCGTCCTCCTGAAAGCTGGTGAAGGCAATTTCTGGATCGATGGTATCGATGGTGTCAGCGCCTGCCGGAACCGAGGTGATGTTGGCGTCCAGCCCTTTGTTGGAGTAGAACGCCGTCACCTCTAAATTCTTCGCCACCTCATAGGTCGCAGCAACGCCACGCATAAATAGGTTCTCGTTCACACTGGTGTAGGGCATCAGCCCGAGGCCGTTGCGTTTCACGTTCATGGTGAAGCTGCCCTTGCTGCCGAAGCCCAGGCCGTTCCAGAAGGTGAGGCCCTGACCGAATTGCGCCTGGTAATCGCCGACCGCGAGCGCCTTCAGTCTTCCGAAATTCCGCAGGAAAAAATGCGCGCTGTAGAAGTCGAACCCTTGCTTCTGCGTGCCGCGGAAGAACTCCTCGCCCTCGTCCTTTTCCGCCGTAAAGCCCATGCTGATGTTCTGCCGGTAGCGGAAACGGTAGCGGGTGTAGAGCTTGTACGGACTTCCCAGGTACACGCGGTTATCGCGTCGCAGGCTGTCGATCACCGCCGGATCGTCGAAGTCCGGCAGGGGAGCGCCACTGGGGAAGTAATAGTCCTTGCCGAAAAGGCTCCTGCGGTCCATGTTCCCGCGTCGCTGCTCAATATTGAGGAAGCTGCGCACGGTGACCTCGTGGGTGGAACGGCTCAGGATGTTTTTCAGTGAAGCCGAACTGGACATCTCGTTCTCGCGCACGGTAACGAAGGGACGGATCTGCTCAATGCTGCGCCTATCCCAACTGTTGACCGTCTGCAATTCGTAGATGCTCAGCAGTTTTCCATTGCGGCGGATGTGTTGGATCAGTGCGCTGATCTGCACGTCGGTGAGCAGGAGCAACTCATTCAGCTCGAGCGCCGTGGTGTGGTTCAGGTCGATCGGGTCCAGGAAACGATCGGTGAGCAGTTCGAAAAGGTTGGTGAGGTCGATGTCCGCATCTTCGCCCAGTTGTTCCACGGCATCCTCGATGCGCTGCTCGATCAGGTCCTTGGGCACGCCGTCCACCTGGGCCGATGCATGCAACATCGCCAGCAGCAACAGCGCTACAAGCAAGATCCTCACTGGAAACGGTAGTTCAGGTTGAGCATGGTCGTTGGCCCCAGCATGGAACGCACTGCCACGGCCAGGTCGATGTCGATCTTCTCCAGGTGGAAGCCCACGCCGAAATGCGAGCCCGTGGGTTTGGAACTGATGCCCGTGCGCAGGTACAGGACCTTGTTGGGTTGGTATTCCATGCCCACACGGAATCGTTCGCTCTGGTCAATGTCCTTCTCAGCTTCCAGGGTCATCAGCAGTTTCTTGCTGAAGGTGTAGGTCATGCCGGCGCGAACCACCGTGGGTACCCGTTCATCCACGAGCACCGCTGCATCACCGGTGGTGCCGAAACCGCTGCGGTTGGGATTGTAGATGTGGGCCCCGATCCATAGCGCGTCGGTGATCCGGGCCTGCATACCCAGTTCAGCGACCAGCGTGCCGGTGCGCCCGTAGTTCTCGCCCAATCCCACACCGATGTAGTCCATCTGTACCGCCGCGCGCAGGCCATCGCCGAAGGGCATCGCGTAGGTGAGGCTGGCCTTCGTCTCGTTATACAAGCTGTAGCCGAATCGGTCGGCCCCGATACCCAGTACGCCTTTGCCCAATGGCAGGGCCACCGCCAGACCCTGGTGCGCAAGCTCTTCGCTCAGCCAATGCCGTTGATAGAAGAGGCCCGCCGTGGGAACCTCGATCCCGGCTATGCCCGCTGGGTTCAGGCGTATGCTCCACAGGTCGGTAAGCGTGAGGCCCGTGCCACCCATGCCACCGAAGCGCGCACCGATGGGCAAAGGATCACCGCCGGCGTGCAACAGGAAGGGCATGCACAGGGCAAGAAGGATAAAAGGACCGCGCATGCGCCGAAAGTAGCGATGATCACGATGCGGAACGTTAACCTTTTGCGGAGCGCCAGCAGCTTCGGTGCCTCCGCGCAGCGATCGCTACCTTCGCCGCTTATTCTCGCGGCACTGCCGCAACACGCCTTCACACCCACCCATGCGCGTCCGCCTGCACGACAAGGAATTCGAGCCCTTCATCAGCGAGAATGATCTTGCCGTGGCCATCGACCGGCTTGCCGGGGAAGTGAGCGCGAAGTACGATGGTAAACGCCCCCTGTTCCTGGGCGTGCTCAATGGTGCGTTCTTCTTCGCTTCCGAGTTGATGAAACGACTGCCGATCGAGTGTGAGATCACTTTTGTGAAGCTGGCCAGCTACCACGGCACACGCAGTACCGGAAAGGTCAGCCAGCTCATCGGGCTCAATGAGAAGATCGAAGGCCGCCATGTGGTGGTGCTGGAGGACATCGTCGATACCGGTCACACCATCCGGCACATGATGGACATCCTTGCCGAACGGCATCCCGCAAGTGTCAGCATCGCAACCCTGCTGTTCAAACCGGATGCCTACAAGCAGGACATCCCCGTCGAACATGTGGCCATGCGCATCCCGAACGATTTCGTGGTGGGCAGCGGTCTGGACCACGATGGCCTGGGAAGGAATCTGCGAGGTATCTTGAAGATCGTAGCACAATAAGCTCCCTGGGGGAGCATTCCGTTCTTGAACATGAGCAAACTGAACATCGTCCTCTTCGGCCCGCCCGGTGCAGGGAAGGGCACCCAGAGCAACTTCCTCATCGAGCGCTTCGGCCTCGTACACCTGAGCACCGGCGACCTGTTGCGCGCGGAGATCAAAGCCGAAAGCGAACTGGGCCTGCAGGCCAAGGAATTGATGGACACCGGCCAGCTGGTGCCCGACGCCGTGGTGATCGGTATGATCCGCAACATGATGGAGGCCAACCTCGATGCCAAGGGTTTCATCTTCGATGGCTTCCCACGCACCAAGGCCCAGGCCGAGGCGCTGGATGACATGCTGGAGGCCAAGAGCGAACCGATCACCGCCATGCTCGCCCTGCAAGTGCCCGAGGAGGAACTGGTCGCCAGGCTGCTGAAACGCGGTGAGACCAGTGGCCGTGCGGATGATCGGGATGAGACCATTGCCCGGAAAAGGATCGCGGTCTATGAGGAGGAGACAGCACCCTTGAAGGATTACTACAGCGCCCAAGGCAAGTATAGATCGGTAGAAGGAGTGGGTAGCATTGAGGAGATCACGGGGAGGTTGGTGAAAGCTATTGGGTAAGGGATGTCCTATGTCCTATGACGGCTGTATCATGCCGCTCACCGGCGCCGATATAACAACCAGTCGTCATAGGACATAGGACATAAGACAAAACCAAGCTCGTAACTTCCTCCAACACCTCAGCCTACGCAGATCCGAACCCACGGAGCGCAACCATGAACTTCATCGACCACATCCGCATCGAGTGCCGCTCCGGCAAGGGAGGGAAGGGCAGCAGCCACCTTCGTCGCGAGAAGTACATGCCCAAGGGGGGACCTGATGGCGGTGACGGCGGCAGGGGCGGACATGTCATCGTACGTGGCAATTCACAGCTCTGGACCCTGTTGCACCTGCGCTACACCAAACACGTGATCGCCGAGGATGGCCATGTGGGTACCAGCAACCAGAGCAGCGGCTCCGCAGGCAAGGACCAGCTGATCGAACTGCCCTTGGGCACCGTGGTGAAGGACGCCGAGACCGGCGAACAGCTCTGCGAAGTGACCAAGGACGGGGAGGAGTACATTCTCTTCTCTGGCGGTCGCGGTGGACTGGGGAATCAGCATTTCAAGACCGCTACCAACCAGACACCCCGTTACGCACAACCCGGTGAACCCGGCATCGAGAAGTGGGTGGTGATGGAGTTGAAGGTGCTGGCTGACGTGGGTCTGGTGGGATTCCCGAACGCGGGCAAGAGCACGTTGTTGGCCGCGATCACAGCCGCCAAACCCAAGGTGGCCGATTATGCTTTCACCACGCTCACGCCAAATCTGGGTATTGTGCCTTACCACGAGCACAAGAGCTTCATCATGGCCGACATCCCCGGCATCATCGAAGGAGCTCATGAAGGCAAGGGCTTGGGATTGCGTTTCCTGCGGCATATCGAACGCAACAGCGTGCTGCTCTTCATGGTTCCGGCTGACAGCACGGACATCGCACACGACTATGCCGTTTTGCTGAACGAGCTGGAACAGTACAGCCCGGAACTGCTGGACAAGGACCGAATCCTCGCCATCACCAAGTGCGGCATGCTCGATGCCGAGCTGATGGAGGAGTTGCGGCCCGAATTGCCGAAGGAAGTGGAGCATGTGATGATCAGCAGCGTGAGCGGCTTCGGCCTGAACGAACTGAAGGACACCCTTTGGCGCAAGTTGCAGGTGAGCCCACCCCAGCGCACCGCCTTCCCTGAATGGTCGGTATGAGCCTGCTGGATCGACTCATTACGCTGGACCGCAGCGCCTTCCTCGCCATCAACGGCCTGCATGCCCCATGGGCCGATCACCTGATGGTGGCACTGAGCGAAATGCTCGTATGGGTGCCGCTCTACCTCTTCTTCCTGTACCTGCTGCAAAAGCGTTACGGCTGGAAGGGGCTCGCCTGGGTCGTGCCGGTGATCGCTGTGATGGTCCTCTTCAGCGACAAGGGCTCTGTGATCCTGTTCAAGGAGACCGTGCAACGTCTGCGGCCCTGCCACGAGCCCGACCTGCAAGGCCTGGTGCATGTGGTGAACGATCGCTGTGGAGGGCAGTTCGGCTTCGTGTCCTCGCATGCCAGCAACCACTTTGCCATCGCGGCTTTCATGATCGGCGCGCTCGGTGGCATGCCGCGTTGGGCCACGCCAGCACTCCTGCTCTGGGCCGGAACGATCGCTTTCAGTCGCATCTATCTCGGCGTGCATTACCCGGCTGACGTCATCGTAGGAGGTCTCTATGGCTTAACGGTGGGTTCATGCATGGTCCTGATCTTTCGCCACCTTGCAAGGCGCTTCGCCTTCCAGGGTGCGCAGCATGAAGGATGAACATCTGGATCGCGGTCTTCGTCGGCGGTGGCCTGGGCAGCATGGCCCGCTTCGGGATCACACGGCTGCTGCTCCTGCTCGATGTGCGCGGCATTTTCCCTTGGGCCACACTGGCATCCAACATCGTGGCCACGACGATCCTCGCGTGGTTCGTGCTGAAGTGGCAGGATCAGCTCCAGGGTCGCGATGCGCTGAAAGCCTTTATCGCCGTGGGTTTCTGCGGCGGTTTCAGCACCTTCAGCACCTTCAGCTACGAGAACTTCCTACTGCTCCGAAGTGGCCTCATGGGTCATGCCATGGCCAATGTGGTGGTGAGCGCACTGGCCGGCATCATTCTGTTCTACCTCATCGCACGCAACGCATGAGACCTTTCATTCTTATCGCCTCCCTGTTGTTCACTTTTACTCGTACCACAGCACAGCAGGTCCCCACCTGGCAGGATCCCCCGCGCTTGATCGTGGGTGTGGTGGTCGATCAGATGCGCACCGACCATATCTACCGGTATTGGGATAATTTCGGTGAGGGTGGCTTCAAACGGCTGGTGCAGGATGGCGCCTTCCTGCGTGATGCACACTTCAACTACATGCCCACCCGCACCGGACCCGGGCACGCCAGCATCTACACCGGCACCACACCCGCTCACCACGGCATCGCGGGCAATACCATGTTCGTGCGCACCACCGGCGAAAGGCTTTACTGCGCACAGGACGGTCAGGCGAAATGCGTGGGCGATGAGACCCATCCCGGTAAACGATCACCCGCAAACCTCTTCTGCACCACGCTCGCCGATGAGTTGGAGCGTTTCACCGCACGGCGTTCCAAGACGATCGGTGTGGCCTGGAAGGACCGCGGTTCCATCCTGCCCATCGGACGCACCGGCGATGCCGCCTACTGGTTCAGTGAAGGCACCAACGGGCGCTGGGTGACCAGCGATTGGTACATGAAGGAATTGCCAAAATGGGTGCAGGACTTCAATGCACAGGAACTTCCGACGAAGTACATGCAAGGCAAATGGGACCTGGCACTGCCACAAGACCGCTACACACAGGTGCTGCCCGATGACAATCCTTACGAGATCCCCGTTCCGGGAGCGGCCACAGCCACCCTGCCCATCGACCTCGCAGCCCTGTTCGCGGCCAATGAAAAGGACACCAAGGTGATACGCTACCTGCCTGTCGGGAACAGGCTTACCACTGACTTCGCCCTGGCCGCACTGCAAGCGGAAGAGCTTGGCAAGGACGCGGTGACCGATCTGCTGGCCATCAGCTACAGCGCACCGGATGAACTGGGTCACCTCACCGGTATCCGTTCACTGGAGATGGAGGACATCTACATTCGCCTGGACCGTGAACTGAAACGCCTGCTGGATGAGCTGGACGAGCGCGTGGGCCGTGACCATTTTACGCTATTTCTGACCAGCGACCACGGTGCCGTGGACGTGCCCGCCTACATGAAGGATCTCAAGGGCAGCGCCGAATACATCGATATGCCGCTGATCCGCAAGGAGCTCGATGCGAGCTTGTCGCAGCGTTTCGGTCAGGGTGCATGGGTGCGATACATCATCGAGGAGCAGATCTTCCTCAACGATTCCCTGATCGCATCGCGAAAGCTGGAACCCGCCGTGGTGCAGCGCGCCGCCGCTGATGAATTGCTGAAGAACCCCGCGGTCGCTGAGGCCCTTACTGCCAGTGACCTGGCGCGTTACACTTACACGGAGCAGATCAGGGGCAACATGCAACGTGGCTTCATGCCCTTGCGCAGTGGCGACATCATGGTGGCCTGGCGACCGGGCTACATGGACCCGAAGGACTGGGCCATGGGTAGGGGCACGGACCACGGCGCACCCTGGAATCACGACACGCACGTCCCGATCATCTTCTTCGGAAAAGGCGTACGGCAGGGCGAGGTCCTGCGGCGAACAACGATCACGGATATCGCACCCACCATCAGCATGATCGTGGGCCTGACCATGCCTGACGCTGCAACCGGCCAGGTTGTTATGGATGTGGTGGCGCATTAAAGGTTCTCCGGGGTTATTCACAATGATCGTTGAGATCCGATCCGTGGACCCCGTGGAACGGGCTTCTGGTCCTGGTATTTTTCGGCATGCTTGCCAGGGAGCGTCCCGTATTCGACTGCCCGTTCGAATTGTGGCGGGAGGATGGCGTTTTGCATCTGGTGCTTCGGAATGGCAGTGAATTGGACATTCGGAACCTGAAGGAATTAATGCGACTTATCGCTGCCATGGACCCGGACGGCAGGGCCCCCGTGCTGATGGAGTGCCGTGACGAGGTCCACGTGGAAGAGGATGCACGTGTCCTATTGTGCCGAGCCTGCGGGAAACAAGGTCATCCGGTCGCGTTGTTCACCACGGACCTGCAATGCCGTTTACAAGGGGAACTCTTCAAGCAGGTGCAACGCCCTGCCTTCCCGTTCCGCGTTTTCGGCTGGCGCGACGAAGCGCTTCGATGGGTGCGCGAGCGGAGACAGCTTACCGTGCTGGGTACTCCCCATGCACCCTGTTGAAAAGGTAGGGGAGATCTTGCTTTCAAGGCATGTCCCTACACGCACTGTACCACACTAAGTTCACAGGCTGAATGAGCCGTGCCTGCGTTTGGGTGGTGATCCACCTGTCGATACTTCTTACCTGTACATCCCTGGCGGTCCCGGCACCGGGGCAGCCCGGAATTACACTCGATGCCGAGAGCAGCGGCTCAAATGTGATGGTCCATGCCGTGGTGGATGACCCCGCTGAGCCCAGACCCATCCTGCAGGCGATCTGGCGTGGTGTCCCCAACGGTCATGCCGTGTGCCAATTACTACCCACCGGGGAACCACACGGTGACGTCCGTCTCATGTTGGACCGCCTGGTCGAAGCTGGCCTGGGCGCCTACCTCGATGCACGCATCCATTTCACCCGTGCTGGTGTGCAAAGCGACCTGCCGCCGGAGGAACTTGCAGCTGAAATGGACGCCATGGTGCTGGCGGCTTGCGAGGATCAAGGCAGTACGGATATGTTCCCCGGCTTCTCCACATCGACCATCGAACAATTGGCCCGTCTGGTGCATATCGATTGGAGCCGGGCGACATTCGCCGTGAACGCCAACGGGGAGCAGGACAAATACCTGGGGATCTACCGCTTCGTGCGCACGCAACGCGATGAGTTGGAGCGCCAGATGCGTGCCGACCTGCTACCGTTGGCCAGCATCTCCGTGTTGGGGGAGCAACGCGGCGATCCGGGTACCACGGTGCGGATCAACTCCACCTGCGGTACCGTGTTCGACCAGGAGAATTTCCTCTGTGCGCTGGACCTGCAACTGGCCGATACCGGTAGTGGCGGTATCGATCCCGAACTGGGCCGCAACATCCTGCTGGCCATAGCTGAGGGTCCGGCGGATGTGGAGCATGCACCAACGGTCGATGAAGTGAAGGTCCGCAAGCGCGACCGCTGGTTGAAGAGCGAGTTGGACAATATCAACACGCGGATCGAGCGTATCGACCAACGCAAGGAATTGTGGGAACTGCGCGACCGCATGGACGATATCGAGGATCGGCTGACCGGTCTGGATCTGGAATTGCGCGAGATACGGACGGCCCGGGCCGTTCCGAGCAACAACCCGCTGGCCGATCTCAGTGATCTCACCCGCAGCAATATCTCCGTGCGCTTCGAACGCAGTTCGATCACACTCGACCCGGAGAGCCGCGTGCTGGTGAACGAGGTGTTCGAGCAACTGGCACGCTCACCACTCGACAAAGTGCTGATAACCGGGTATACGGATCGTAGCGGCGACCCCGCGTTGAACCTGCGCCTGAGTGAACAGCGTGCGCTTGCCGTACGCAACCACCTGCTCCAGCGTGGTATCACACCCGAACGCCTGCTGGTGAACCACTACGGCGATAGCCGCAGCCTAGGTCGAAACCCCGACGAACGAAGGGTGGAGATCGAGTGGTTGCGGTGAGCGACCGGGACTGACGGTTCGTTCCGGATCGATAGCTTTCCTATTGGAGTGTTCCTTTTCTCGAAGTATTCACCATTCGGTTTAACCAAATGGTTAAAATTGCAGCCGCTATGCCTGCAACTGTCACCGACATCACTACCGAGGAGCGCATCCTGGCTACAGCACGCAACGTGTTCCTGCGCAAGGGGATGATGGGCACGCGCATGCAGGAGGTGGCCGATGAGGCGGGCATCAACAAGGCGTTGCTCCATTACTACTTCCGCAACAAGCAGCAGCTTTTCGAGCAGGTGTTCTGTGTGTGCGGCAAGCACGGCATGCAAGGGGTGTGGGCCCAACTCATGGAAGAGCGGCCGCTCTTCGACAACATCAGAGCTTTCGTGGTGGCTTTCCACGAAGCCATGGAACGCGAACCGCTCTTTCCGCAGTTCCTCATGAGCGAATTGCAGCGTGACCCCAAGCACCTGCTGAAGCTGGTGGATCTTGGCAAGGGCGCACGTCAGCGTTTCGCGCAACAACTGGAGCAGGCACACGAACGCGGGGAGATCATTGCGATAAAGCCCCAACAGCTCATCGTGAATATGATGGCCCTCTGTCAGTTCCCCTTGCTGGCCGGCCCGATCATCAAACACGTGGGCAACATGGACCAGAAAGCCTTCAAGGCCTTCATGCACGAACGCAGCACCCTCGTGGCCGAATTCATCATCCGATCGATCAAGCAATGAACGACCTCTTCAAACGTAGGCTCACCGTGGTCCTGGGCCTGCTGCTTATGGTGGGCGGTGTGGTCACCTGCAACAAGCTGTCGAACAGCCGCAAGTCGCCGGAACGCAAACCCGACGCGATGGAAGCGCGCGCCGTGCGCACGCTGGTCGCCGCGAACGGTCCGGTACGCATCAGCATTCCCATCACCGGTCGGGTGCGTGCCACGGACCGCATGCTGATCAACGCCGAGGTTGGCGGCACATTGCAGCGCAACGGTAAACCCTTCCGCGAGGGCGTCACTTTCCGCAAGGGCGAGGTGCTGGTGCGCATAGATGATGGCGAAGTGCGCGCCCAGGTGAACGCGCAGCAAAGTGCCTTCCTGCGTAGCTTGGTGCAACTGGTGCCAGACCTGAAGTACGACCTGCCCGAAGCGGCCGCCAAGTGGAATGCTTACCTGAAGAGCGTACCGGTGGATGGCCTTCTGCCAGCACTACCGGCCATGGGTAGCGAGCAGGAGCGCAACTACCTCGCCGGGCGCGGTGTGTTGGACCAGTACTACGGCATCCGTGCCCTGTACGAGCGTCTCGCCAAGTACGTGATCACCGCACCATTCGACGGAGTGGTGGTGAACGCCACGGCCGAACCGGGCACCATCGTTACACCTGGCACACGCTTGGGCGAGTTCATCGCGCCGGGTCTTTTGGAGCTGGAAACGGCCATCGCCGCCAGCGAACTGCCACTGCTCACTTTGGGCGATACGCTGCAACTTACTTCCACCGAAGGCCCCGGCAAATGGAGCGGCCGCATCTACCGCATCGGCGAGCAGATCGATCCAGCCACCCAAACGGTGAAGCTCTTCGTGGCGATCAGTGGCGAAGGTTTGCGCGATGGCATGTACATGACAGGTCGCATCGAAGCCGGTGCTTTGCCCGATGCTGTTGCCGTCCCGCGCAGTGCATTGCTTGAGGACCTCAGCCTCTACACCGTGAAGGACTCCATGTTGCTCAAAGCACCTGTGGAGGTGTTGCACCAAGGTGTTGATGAAGCGGTGGTGCGCGGATTGAAGAACGGCCAGATGGTGGTCATCGACCGCATGTCCGGGGCCTATGAAGGATTGCGGGTGGTATCGGTAAGCAAACCCTGATCCCATGCGCAACGCGAACGAACAACGCACGCAACGACCATGAGGAACCTCGTCGCCTGGTTCATCCGCTACCCGGTAGCAGCGGACACCCTCATGATCCTGATCTTCGTCTTCGGCTACTTCGGCTTGAAGAATACACGTTCATCACTCTTCCCGGAAACGGAAAGCCGTGTGGTGCAGGTGCAGATCATCTATCCCGGTGCCGCACCGGCCGAGGTGGAGGAAGGTGTTGTCCTGCGCATCGAGAACGATCTGAAGGGCATCACGGGCATCGAACGCATCAGCAGCGTTAGCCAGGAGAACGCGGGCGTGATCACCGTGGAAGTGATCAAAGGCTACGACACCGATGTGGTGTTGCAGGATGTAAAGAACGCTGTGGACCGTATACCCTCCCTGCCCGATGGTATGGAGCCGATCCGCACCTTCAAGATCGAGAACCTACGTCCTGCGGTAAGCTTCGCCATCAGTGGTGAAGGTGTGGACCTTGCCGTGCTGAAGAGTGTTGCTCGACGCGTGGAGCAGGACTTGCGCAGCACCGAAGGCATCAGCAAGGTGGAGCTATCCGGTTTCCCGGAAGAGGAGATCGAAGTGGCCTTCCGCGAAGAAGCCTTACGCGCTTATGGAATGTCCTTCGCGCAAGCAGCTGCGCGCGTACGTGGTGCGAACCTGGAGCTCACCGGCGGAAAGCTGAAGACCAGCGACGAGGAACTGCTGATCCGTGTGCGGGACAGAAGCACCGTGGCGGAAGGCCTGCGCAACATTCCGCTGATCGCTTCGGCCGATGGACGTATCGTGCGGCTCGGTGTTGTGGCCGACGTACGCGATACCTGGGCTGACGACCCTGCGCGCAGCTACGTGAACGGTGCGCCCAGCGTGGTGGTCACCGTCAGCAGCACGGTGAGCGAGGACATCCTTGGTATCGCGGATGCCACAGTGGCGTACATGGACCAGTTCAACGCGAGCAACACAGCGCTCAAGGCAACGCTCATTTTGGACGCCACCACCGTGCTTCGCCAGCGCATCGACATGCTCACCAAGAATGGCATGCAGGGCTTCTTCATGGTGATCATCCTGCTGGCGCTCTTCCTCAACTTCCGGCTTGCATTCTGGGTGGCGCTCAGCATCCCCATCGCTTTCGCGGGCATGTTCATCCTGGCACCGGGCTTCATCACGATCAATGTCATGAGCCTGTTCGGAATGATCCTGGTGGTGGGCATCCTGGTGGACGATGGCATCGTGATCGCCGAGAGCATTTACCAGGAGTACGAGAAGGGCATGGCACCTGTACAAGCTGCTGTCGTCGGAACGCAAAAAGTGCTCACCGCCGTGATCAGTGCGGTACTCACCACGGTTGCCGCCTTCAGCACCTTCTTCTACATCGAAGGGCGTTTGGGCGATTTCGCACCGGCCCTCGCCTTTGTGGTCATCGCAACGCTGCTGTTCTCGCTCATCGAAGGTGCTGTCATTCTTCCCGCGCACATCGCCCACAGCAAAGGCCTGAACCGCAAAGGCAAGAACAAGGTGGAAGCCTACATGGACGGGCTTATGGTGAAGCTGCGCGACCGCGTCTACGCACCCTTCCTCGACTGGACCTTGGAGAACCGTACGCTCACACTTGGCATCGGCTTCTTCTTTGTTGCGGTCACCGTGGGTTCCATTGGTGCAGGGGTGATCAAGACCACCTTCTTCCCGGTGATCGAACGCGATGACGTGCAGGTGGAACTGGAGATGGTGGCTGGCACACGCGACCACATCGTGAACACCGAGCTGGACCGCATCGAACAACTCGTGTGGGCGGTGAACGATGAACTCAGTGCGCAACGCACGGACAGCCTGCAACTGGTGCTGAAAGTGCAACGCATCCTGGGTCCACGTCCCGAGCAAGGCAGGTTGAACATCATCCTGCTCGATGGCGAAACACGTGGCATGCGCAGCGAAGTGGTGACCAACGAACTACGCGAACGAGTAGGTGTCATTCCTGGTGCCACCAACGTGTCCTTTGGGCTGCAAAGTCCCTTCGGCAAGCCGATCTCCGTGTCCTTGCGCGGACATGACCTTCAGCAGCTGAACGCGGCCAAGGAGGAACTGCGCAGCGAGCTGGAAAGCCTGCCCACGCTGCGCGATGTGATCGACAGCGACAAACCCGGCGACCGCGAAGTGGTGCTGCAGCTGAAGCAGAAAGCCTACCTGCTTGGTTTCACCACAGGGGATGTGATGGCACAGGTACGCCAGGGTTTCTTCGGACTTGAGGTGCAGCGCGTGCAACGTGGCGAGGATGAGATCAAGTTGTGGGTACGCCTTGGTGAGGAGGGGAGGAGTTCCCTGCGCGATCTGGAGGACATGCGCATCCGCAGTGCGGATGGTCGCGCGTTCCCGTTGAGCGAACTGGCCACCTACCGCATCGAACGTGGTATACGATCCATCAACCACTTGGATGGACGACGAGAAGTACGTGTGGAGGCCGACATGGCCAGCGCTGCGCTCTCCACCACCGATGCACAACAGGTGATCGCGACCGAGGTACTGCCGCCGATCCTGGCCAAGTATCCGAGCATTCGTTCCAGCTTCGAGGGGCAGGGTGAGCAAAGCCGCAAGGTGGGTGCTTCCGCCGCCAAGGTCATGCCCATCACACTGCTCGTGATGTTCGCCATCATGGTCTTCGCGCTCCGTTCCATGTGGCAGGCGGCGATGATCGTACTGGGCATTCCATTCGCCATCATCGGCGTGGGTTGGGGCCACTGGATCCACGGTGTGCAGATCAGCCTCTTCAGCTTCTTCGGCCTTATCGCGCTTATCGGTGTTATGGTGAACGACTCGCTGGTGCTGCTCACCACCTTCAATGCCAACCTGAAGGAGAACATGCCCTTCAAGCTCGCACTGCGCGAAGCGGCACGCTCACGCCTTCGACCCATTCTACTTACCACGCTCACCACGGTGGCCGGCCTTGCACCGCTGATGTTCAACCGCAGTTTCCAGGCGCAATTCCTGATCCCCATGGCGATAACGGTGGCTTACGGACTCTTGCTGGCCACCTTCGTAACGCTCGTTGTGCTGCCCACCATGCTCACCCTGCTGAACGAGGCACGCCGTCAACGTTACTGGTTGTGGAACGCGCGCATGCCGAGCGAGGAGGAACTTGAACCCGCTGTGAAAGAACTACCCTATGAACGCATGGAGGAAACGCGCGGCTGAGGCCGTTCTGGTGCTGTGCGCCATGCCCGTGGCAGCACAGGATACGCTCATGCTCAGCGATGCCATCGCCATGGCAATGGCCAATGAGCACGGCATACGTATCGCACGCAACGAAGCGGAGATCGCTGGAGCATTCGCGACGGCAGGTAATGCAGGTCTGTTGCCGCGTATCGACCTCACCGGGCGTGGCAACTATACCAACCAATACACGCGCCTCGACTTCATCGAAGGGATCCCGGACATCGAACAGGAGGGCGTGGAAAGCTTCCTGCTGGCGGGCAACCTGGGCCTCACGTACACCCTTTTTGATGGCAACGGGAACTTCCTTGGGTACGAGCGGGCCAGGCTCGATGTGGACCTGGCCGATCTGCGGACGCGTGCCCGGGTGGAAGGCACCTTGTCACAGGTGATCGCACTGTACTACGCGCTTGCCGGACTGCACGAGGATGTGGCGATCACCGGTCGTTCATTGGAGATCTCCAACGATCGATATCAACGTCTTGAGGACCGCGCCGAACTGGGTGGTGCAGGGCGCTTGGAAGTGCTGAACGCCCTGGTCGACCTGCGTGCCGACAGCGCTACGTTCGTACTGGCGAATCAGCGTTTGGAACGCACCGCGCATGATCTCGATGTGCTCCTTGGTCGTCGTCCGTTCGGGGTCTTCGAGGTGTCACGCAACGTTGTTTTCGCACAGGGACTTGACCAGGAGAAACTGGTTTCCGAAGCGCTGTCGCGCAATGTGCTATTGCTGAGCACCACGGCCGATCTGCGAGCGGCCGAGGTCGACGCACGCCGTGCGAAGGCTTTGATGTGGCCGCGCCTGGACCTCAGCGCGGGCTACGGCATCACCGACCAGCAGAACGAAGTAGGGATCATTCTCGGCACTTATAACCGAGGCCTGAACGCGGGCCTGAACCTGAGCATTCCGGTGTTCGATGGTGGTCGTGTGCGCACCCAGGTGGAAAGCGCACGCCTACGGGGAGAGAACGCTTCGCTTGCCGAGGATCAGGCGCGCCTTCAGGTGGAGCGTGATGTACGGAACGCCTTCGTGACCTGGGCCGCGCAGCGCCAGGTGATGCGCATCCAGCAGCAGGCGGAGGTCACGGCAGCCATCAATTTCGAGCGCACCAGCGACCTGTTCTATGCGGGCCAGTTGACCGGCTTACAGTTCCGCCAGGCACAGTTGGACCTTGCCAACGCTGCGCGACAGGCTGTGGTATCGAGCTTCGATACCAAGGTGGCGGAAGTGCTCCTGTTGCAGGCAAGCGGGGGCCTGCTCGACTTCATGGGTGTGGATGCATCAGCCCCCCGCTGACGCTGGACCAAGCTTCATGCGGAACAGCACCTCGAAGGTGGTGCCACCGTTCGTGCGGGTGTGGAAGGAACCATCGAGTTGCTCGGCCAGTGCCTCCACGATCTCCAGGCCGAGCTTCCCCGGCCCATCCGCGTAGCCGTCCACCAGGCCCCTGCCGTTGTCCTTCACCAGAAGCCGGTACAGGTCACCTTGCATGGCTTGCACCGAGATATCCACATGCCCGCCGGTGGCGTAAGGGAAGGCATGTTGGCAACAGTTCCCTACCAGTTCACATAGGATCACCCCCAGTTCGATGGCCGTGTCCTGGTCGGCACGCAAGTATCCGGTGTCCAGTTCAAAACTCACCGTACTGCTCGCAGGCATGTACATGGTCTTCAACTGCTCGATCAACGCCAGGAAGAACAGGCGGAGATCCACATTGCGCAGGTCCTTCAGACCGTAAAGCTTGTGGTGTACCAGGGCGATGATGTCGATGCGCCGTTTGCCACGCAGGAATTCGATGCGAACATCCTCGTCCTCGAGCCGCATGGCCTGCAGGTTCAACAGACTGCTCAACACTTGCAAGTTGTTCTTCACACGGTGATGCACCTCGCGATTCAACACTTCGCGTTCGCCCAGGGCCTTTGCCAGAAGACGCTCCTGTGTGCGGCTGTACTTCTCCTGTCGCCGTGTGTCCGCAGCTTCACGACGTTTGCGGAGCCACGACCATCCGAGCAGCAGGATGAGCAACATCAAGAGGACGGCAGCCACGATGAGGCCACGCCATTCCGCATCCGTCCAAAGCGAGATGACCGCCATGTCCATCAAAGTGCCTGCATACAGGCTCTGGCCATTGAGCACGTACGGTGCGAACTGGGCCCTGAAGGTCCCATTGTCGGTATCAATGGTGAAGGTGGAGGACCCTTTGTGTTCGATCCAGTAGGCAAGGGCTGTGCGTTCAGCTTCGAGGATGTGTGGATCCTTGTGCCGGTCAGGGATGTTCAACTTGCGTCCTTCCGGATCGACCAACAACGCGCCGAACTGATGGAGCGGGGAGGAACGGACATCGACCCATGCGGAAAGGCCGATATCCACATCGAACATCAGGATCCGATAGGGCGCATCGGGTATATTGCCCCGGATGAGATGTGCCACCTGCAGGTAGGGCCGGTCGCCCGCTTCGGGCTGCACGATGCTCCATACCGGTTCGTGTCGGGCGCTTTCCAAAGCTCTGCTGAACCAAGCCTTGGTCCTCGGGTCATGAGGAACGAACATGTTCACGGTATTCAGGTCGATGGGAATGGTGTCCGATCCTTCCACACGGTAGGCCATGGCCGGGCGCAGTCCGGAGCCTTCCGGAACGATGGTCAGCACCATGCCGCTGTCCACACGCAGCAGGCCGAGCTCGCTGCCCAGTTCATTGGCAACGCGTACCGCAGTGATCGACCAGTGGGTGAGCAACAGCGGCTGCCAACGCTCCATGATGTGCGGAACGGAGGTGGTGTCCGTCATCCGGAGCGCGGCGCCTTCCTCACGCAGGTCCTCCCGCAATTCGTGGAACATGCCGTCGAGGCGCACGCGCAGCATCTGTTGGGTACGGTCCACGGCCACTTCGGAAAGGTCCATCTGGCGCTCCTGAAGCTTGGACATCGACCATATGATACAGGTCGAAGCAGCGAGCAATACGCCCACGATGGCATAGAAGAGCCAACGGTTCGTGCTGCGCGCGGTGCTCATTGACAGATCGCTGAGGTCACCCCGGTATTGGTCATTTCCACCTGTGTGCCGCCCTCCTTGATATGCGCTGTCGTCAGACGTTCCGGCACGAAGTAGATCCCGTTGATCTTGCCGTTCATGGTTTGTCCGGCCCGGATGCACGTATCGGCTTGAAGGGTTTCCACTGTGCGCCCCTGGATGTACAGATCGATGGAAAGGTCCACCTGCTTGTCCTCGGCAGCCGTGTTCGTGAGCTTCAACAGCAGTTCGCTGGGCTTGCCCTTGGGGTGGTTCCAGCGATAGCTGATGTCCACACCCTCGTGCTGGCCTTTATAGAGATACTGGGTACTGCTGCAGCCACTTGCGAATACAAGGGCGATGATGGCGGTGAAATTTTTCATGGGTCTATCTTCCTGAGGATCTGTATGGCGCGGTCCAGGTCGTCGTCGCTGATGTCGCGATGCAGCACCATGCGTACCGTGTCCGGCCCGAACAGCGATGCGAGCAGACCGAACGTGCGTGCCTGTGAGAGGAATCTGGCGGCGCCGTATCCTTCGATGAGGTCGAAGAGCACGATGTTGGTGATCACCGTGGGAACGGATGCCACATACGGGAGCTCGCTCAAGACCTGTTCCAAACGTTTCGCACGCACGTGGTCCAACGGGAGTTCCTGCACGTGATGATCCAGGGCGTGGTGACAGGCGGCTGCGAGAAAGCCCACCTGACGCATGCCGCCACCGATCCGCTTGCGCACGCGGCGGGCTTCGTGGATGTGTGCCTTGCTGCCCACAAGCACAGAACCAACTGGCGCTCCAAGTCCTTTGCTCAGGCAGATCGATACGGTGTCGAAAGCCGCACCCCAGTCTTTAGGTGCGTCCTTGCTCACCGCCATCGCATTGAAGATCCTTGAACCGTCCAGGTGCATGGCCAGACCGTTGGCATCGCATACGGAACGGATGCGCTTCACTTCCGCAAGGTCCCACACCGCACCACCGCCCCGATTGCAGCTGTTCTCAATGTTCACCAACCTGGTACGGGCCAGCCAGGGTGCCTGTGGGTCGTTGATCGCACCCTGCACCTGTTCCGCCGTGAAGCGTCCGCGGTCTCCGGCAAGCAGCTTCACCGAACACCCGCTGGTGGCCATGACGCCACCTGCTTCATACCGATAGATGTGCGCGCCTTCGTCGCAGATCACTTCGTCGCCCGGCCGGGTCAGGATGTGTATGGCGATCTGATTGGTCATGGTGCCACTGGGGCAGAACAGCCCGGCTTCGTGACCGAATAGTCCGGCGAGACGTTCCTCCAGGCTGTTCGCCGTGGGGTCCTCACCGAAGACATCATCGCCCACCTCGCTGCGCAGCATGGCTTCGCGCATGGCGGGACCAGGTTTGGTAACCGTATCGGAGCGGAGATCGACCAGGGTCATCGGACCGCCCCAAGATAATGGGCGCCAGCGATGCCTCGCATTATGCGCGGTCCAGATGCTTGTGCAGTTCCAGCAACAAGGGCAACTCGGCCTTGTTCACACCGTGGAACGCATGGGCCACGGCGTCGGCGGCGCGGTAGATCAATTCCTTGCGCTCCGGGTCCAGATCATCCTTGTGCCGTGCCATGTAGGCGATGAAGGAATCGAAGGCACCTTCCACCGATGCACTGCGATCCGCCAGCACATCGAATTCGAACTCGGTGATGTAGGCCTGGTCGGTACCGAAATGGTCGGTGCTGGCTTCCTGTGGGACAAGTTCCTCCGAGACGATTCGCTTCAGGGTGGCCACCTCCTTGTCGCTCACTACGCCATCAGCTGCTGCGATCGCGTAGAGCAGGCGCCCCAATTCCTTGTAGAACAGTTGTGCTTCCATGATGTCGTGAGATCGGGTGGTGGACCGAAGGTACACACCACGCGACGGTCATCGGCGGCGACTCACCAACAATCCATCGCGCAAAGGCAGCAGCAGGTTCTCCACACGAGCGTCGTCCTTCACCTTTCGCGCATAGGCCTTCAGACATTTCGTTTCCTCATCCTGCTCCGCATCCGGCCCCAGCACCCTGCCGCTCCAAAGCACATTGTCGGCGATGATCAGCCCGCCCGGCCGCACCCGGTCGATCACAAGGTCGAAGTAGTTGACGTAATTCTCCTTGTCGGCATCGATGAACACCAGATCGAAGGTGCCAGGGATGGTAGGGATCACTTCCAAGGCCGGTCCGACGTGCTGATGAATATGATCTTGGAAGCCGGCCTTTTGCACATACCGGTCCACTATGGAGCCCAATTTTGCATCGATATCGATGGTGTGCAACGTCCCTCCGGGTCCCAGACCTTCGGCCATGCAGAGTGCACTGTAGCCTGTATAGGTTCCGATGTCCAGCACGCATCGCGGTGCCAGCATTTTGCTCATCAAGCTAAGGAAGCGACCTTGCAGATGCCCGCTCAGCATCTGGGGCAAGGAGACCGACGAGCGGGTCTCCCCGGCGAGTTCCTGAAGAACCAAGGGTTCTGGTGTGGAATGCAGCGCGGCGTATTGCTCCAACGCGGGGTCGAGGAATTGCATTAGGGGAGTTTGGTCAGTACGCTGCGAAGTTGCGTCGGTCCATGTTGGGCCTCTACCACATAGCGCCCCGGAGACAATCGACTTACATCAATGGACGAGCTGCTGTTCATCTGCGGATCTTGGACGGTGCGACCCAAGCCATCGAGGATCCGGATCCGCGCGTTCGGCCATGTGTCAGGCCAGATCACTGTAATTGAGTTGGTAGCAGGATTCGGATATACCTTGAGAGAGGGGTGTGCGAGCTCTTCAATGCTGTAGACAAAGCCTTTGGTGAACATTTCCTTGTGCCTCACAAGGTCATTGTCGATCCCCGTACCGATCACGTTGAAGTACCATCCTCCACCGCCTCCGGCAAAGGTGCCTGCTGCGCCCCGCACTCCGAATGGCAGCGTGTCTATCATCTCATTCCAAGAATCTGCTGCTGGATAGTAGAGATATGCGTTCGCATGGAAAGTCGTGTCGTCCGATGCTCCCCCGACGATCCCAAGATCAATGTCCCTGAGAGGTGCAGCATTGTAGCGAGGTTCCGGAAGTGGGGCCGCTGCTGTCCATTGGTCCGCCATGGGATCGTATTTCCAAGTTTCGGTCAAGGCATTGTATGCGCTGTCCGCCCCGCCGATAACATACCCGAAAGACCCGTCATCGAAGCTGGAAGTACGATGACGGGCGATGCCGGGAATGCTGGCCACTTCTGCCCACAAGTCGGTCGCGGGTTCATAGCTCCAGCATGCGTTGGTGGCAGCTCCGCCCGAAACGAGACCTCCAACCACATAGGCTTTGTCCCCGATAGTGAATGCAGTGCATGCATACCGCCCGATATCAGGCAGAGAAGCGAGCTGCATCCAACTGTTGGTAGCTTCTGAGAAGGACCACAACTCATTCAGTGGACCGCTCGAGGAGAGGCCACCGAACAAGTACCCGCGCTCACCATTGGAAAAGTTGAATCCAGCGCAATACTGTCGTGGCTCCGCCGGTAGGTCAGGAACAGGGTACCATTGCGGGGAGCCGACGATGTCGAGCATCCACCAGTTTGAGGTCAGTGCCCAGCCAGTTTCCATTCCAGTGCCGAAATATGCATGCGTCCCAATGGAGAAAGCCGCTGCATCATCCCTTGCTGTGCCCGGAAAGTCGGGCAGTTGCACCCATTCCTGTGCTACAGCACCATTGAAGCCGAGGATCAGAATGAAGGAGTGGATCCGCATGCCGTGAAGGTAGCTCACGGTTCCACCGGAACACGCAGTTCCTCCAGATCTTGGGAAAGGCGCATCTCATATGAGACGTGTCCAACCGGCTATTTTGCTGCTTCCCCATGGAGCCCGGCTTGATGGGACCATGGCCCGATGCACTTAACTTGGCACGGTCTTCGTCAAGCCGCCTCCATCACCAAAAAATGATCACGATGAAAGCTTTTGCCCTCCTGTTGATAGCAACGTTGTTCTCCGCCACTGCGGCGAACGCACAGAAAGTGAACGAAGCCGTGGAGATCGAATCCAGCGGTGCATGGTATGCCGGAAAGATCCTGAAGGTGGATGGTGACAAGTACTTCATCACCTATGATGGATGGGAGGAAAGCTGGAACGAGTGGGTGGGCAAGGACCGCATCCGTGGCTTCAAGACCGCTGCTGCTCCGGCACCCGCTGCCCCGCTCACCAAGTTCAAGGTCGGTGACAAAGTGGAAGTGGAGTACGGTATGGTGCCGGAACCCGCTACCGTGATCGAAGTGGGTGAAAACAAGTATCACATCCAGTACGACAACAAGCTGTTCAAGAGCAAGTGGGTGACCGAGCGGGAGATCAAGAAGCTCTGACCATTGAATACCGCAAAGTGCACGAAGGGCGCAAAAGGGGTTATCCCGATGCGCCCTTCGCCATTCCTGGAGAGATCCAGTTATACGCTAAGACCACTTCAGCAGCGATACAGGTGGCGACGTTCGCTACCGATCACACCGCCACGCCCAGATTCACCGCCTCCACGACCTTGATCCTTGGGGCCGCACGCTTGATGGCCTCCTCCACGCCGGCCTTCATGGTCATGGTGCTCATGGCGCAGTTGGTGCAGGCACCGTGGAGACGCACGCGGGCGATGCCATCGGGGGTCACTTCCTCCAGCGAAATGTCACCGCCATCAGCTTCCAAAAAGGGACGCAGATCGGCCAGCGCTTCGAGGATGCGGGCAGTGGTCTGTTCCAGTTCGAGGTGATCCATGATCATGCGGTGACGGGCCGGGGCTGCTGTTCCAGCGCCGTAAGGCGTTCCTGGAAGGCGGTACAAAGGTGGTCAAATGCAACGGCCGCGGGTGTATTGCCTTGCAGAACGGCAGGGCGGCCCACATCACCGGCTTCGCGGATGCTCTGCACCAAGGGTACCTCGGCCAGGAAAGGCACTTGAAGCTCTTCGGCCAATGCGCGGGCACCACCTTTCCCGAAGATGTAGTACTTGTTCTCCGGAAGTTCCGCCGGAGTGAACCAGGCCATGTTCTCCACGATGCCCAGCACAGGTACGTTCACGCTGGGCAGCCGGAAGAGGCCCACGCCTTTGCGGGCATCGATCAGTGCCACGTTCTGCGGGGTGCTCACGATGATGGCGCCGGTGAGCGGCACGGCCTGCACCAACGAAAGGTGGATATCGCCGGTACCGGGCGGCAGGTCCACCAATAGCACGTCGAGCTCGCCCCAATCGGCATCCTTGATCAATTGTTCCAAGGCCTTGGTGGCCATGGGTCCGCGCCATGCGATGGCCTGGTCGATCTGCGCGAAAAAGCCGATGCTGAGCAGCTTCACACCGTAGCTCTCCACCGGCACGATCCAGTGTTTACCGTCCTTCTCGCGGGTCGCCGGTTTCTCGTGCAACACGTCGAACATCAGCGGCATGCTGGGTCCATAGATGTCGGCGTCCACCAGTCCCACTTTGAGGCCGCGTGCAGCAAGACCTGCCGCAAGGTTGGCGGTGATCGTGCTCTTGCCTACACCACCCTTCCCGCTGGCGATGGCCACGATGTGTTTCACGTGCGGCAACACCTTGCGCAGGGTGCCGCGCTCACCGCTCAGTGGCGTTACGTTGGTCATCACCGCCACGTCCTGCCCCAGCACCTGTTTCAGGTTGAAGCTGATGGCCTCCTCCATGCGCTTTCGGCTGTGCATGGCAGGATTGCTCACCTCCACATGCACACTGATGGTATTGCCTTCGATCCGGATGTCGCGCACCAGGTCAAGGGCCACGATGTCCTTCTTCAGGTCTGGTTCGATGATGCGGGAAAGGGCGGAGAGGACGGCGTCCTTGTTGAAACTCATAACGGGGTGCAAAGCTAATGCCCGTGCGGGGTGTGGTGTTCAGAGATCACGCTTCGGCCGTACCCGGATCGGAAGGTGTCCCCATCCCGGCCTTGGACTTGGACGGGTCCATCAACCACAGCTGCGCGATGGCGGGATCCTCGAAGAATTCAATGTCGTAGGGGGCGTCAAGTGGCGTGGCATTCACCAAGCGGTCCACGGCCAGCAGGTTCAAGCCATCCTTGCTGTTCACGATGGCGATGCGCTCCAAGCCGGCGGCCAATACTTCCGGCGTGTATTCGCGCATGGTCCATAGCTGGTCTTCCTGCAGGATGGGGCCTGCCTTGCGGCCATCGCTGAGCCAGAGCTTGATGCCCTGGGTGCGAACCACCTCAAGCAGGCGCAGCAGCAGCTTACGGTAGGCCTCCCGTACTACTGGCCGCTTCCATACCAAGCGCACCAAGTGCTGGTCCGGGTGCACTTCGATGGTCCCGTCCTCGTCGTCGTGGTCGATGCGGATGATCATACGCGTGGGTCTTGAAGGTTTGAAGGTAAGCATCAAGGGGAACGTTCGAACTCAACAGCTATTCCAGTTCCAACTCCACCGCCGGGTCCCAGAAGTGCTTTGGGAATTCCACCACCTGGTCATCCTTCACCTTCACACCTTCCTTCTTCAGGAGTTCTTCCATCGCAGAGGGTGAATTGAAGTGGTGCTTGCCGGTGAGCAAGCCGATACGGTTGACCACGCGGTGTGCCGGTACCGATGGCTTTGCGCTGTGCGCGTTGTTCATGCAATAACCCACGATCCGGCTGCTGCGTGCGGCCCCCAGATATCTGGCAATGGCTCCGTAGCTGGTCACACGTCCCTTGGGGATCTGGCGCACCACGGCCATGACATCGGCGAAGAAGTCACGCTCCTGAACGGCGCCATCGATGACAGTGCGTCTGGCCATGCAACGAAAATACATGCAGGGAGCAAGGGTGGAGCACCTACAGGTCGACCCGATGGGTCGACTGTACGGGAGCTGAGATCGTTTAGCGGTCGTATCAACCCATTCCGAAACGCACATAATGGATCGTCCGTCCTTCTTCCAACCACATGCTTTCGTAATAGGTGCGGATATTCAACACGGCCTGCTCTTCAGGTGACACGCGCTTCACCAGATCCCCGTACACGTTCGCACTTTGCTCGAAGATCGGCAGATCGTGCTCCGCGATCATCTCCAGGGTGTACGCGTACAGGTCCGGACTATCGGTCTTCAGATGTACCACGCCACCTGGTTTCAACACCTCTCTATAGCGAGCCAGAAAGAGCGGACTGGTTAGCCGCTTGCGCGGCTTGCCCAACTGCGGATCGCTGAAGGTGAGCCAGATCTCATCCACTTCCTGCGGTCCGAAACACTTCAGCAAGTGGTCCACATGGGTGCGCAGGAAACCAACGTTCGTCAATCCTTCCTCCTTGGCGGCACGTGCTCCACGCCACAACCGGGCGCCCTTGATGTCCACACCGAGGTAGTTGCGATGGGGGGCCAGTCGCGCCAGGCCCACGGTGTATTCGCCGCCACCGCAGCCCAGTTCCAATACCAGGGGTGCGTCGCACTTGAAGAGCAGTTCATTCCAACGGCCGCGCTGTGCCAGTCCCTCCTTCACCAGCTGGTCGAAGCTTGGTTGGATGACATGTTCGAAGGTGAGGTTCTCGGCGAAGCGGGAGATCTTGTTCTTGCCCATGGAGGGAGCGCGGGTCGTTGTTCGTTGTTCGGGCTTCGACCGAAAGGGCCGCGAAAATAGGATGAACCTGATGTGAAGAACGGCGAACGAACTTGCCTGGGCTTAACACTGACTTGAAATAGCAAGCTGCACCTTTGGGCCCGACGATGTTCCGCGGCGCAAGGATCCTGGTGGCGCCCCTCGATTGGGGGCTTGGGCACAGCACCCGCTGCATCCCCATCATCCGACGTTTATTGGAACTCGACGCCGTGCCGATCATCGGAGCGGATGCCGGTCCGCTGACGCTGTTGCGGAAGGAGTTCCCGGAACTGGAACACGTGTGCATACCCGGGGTGAACATTCGCTATGGTGCAGGTCGCAGCCAGCTTTGGAGCATGGCCCGGCAGTTCCCCGCCATGGTACGCAGCGTGCACGCGGAAAAGGCTCTGTTCGATCGTATCAGGCACCCGCTGCGGCTCAATGCCGTGATCAGCGACCAGCGTTTCGGGATCCGCAATGCCGATGTGCCCAGCGTGCTTATTACGCACCAGGTATTCCCATTCACACCGATCGCGCAAGGAGCCATGCGCGCGGTGAACCTGCGCCATATCGCACGCTTCGACCGGTGTTGGGTCATGGATGAGGCAGAAGCACCCGGACTTGCCGGAGCACTGAGCCATGGCCCCCGAATGCCCGGCAACACACGCTACATCGGCACGCAAAGTCGCATGCACGCCACGGGGCCACGTCCTGAAAAGGAATATCGCATCGTGGCCGTGTTCAGTGGTCCAGAACCGCAGCGCACCCTGCTGGAACAACTGCTCCTGCACCAGCTTCCGCAGATCCCTGGTGAACACCTCATGGTAATGGGTCTGCCGCGCGATAGCGGTGCAGTGTGTGAGGGGAACGTGACCATGGTGCCCCATATGGGCGCCTTGGATCTGGCCATGCATCTTCGGTCCGCGGAGCTGATCGTATCGCGCAGTGGATATACCACGCTGATGGATCTGGTTGCGCTGGGCCGCACGGCGCTGGTCATTCCCACGCCGGGACAGGCTGAACAGGAGTATCTGGGTGAATTGCACTCACAGACCGGCCGTTTCATGGTGCAGGAACAGACAGCACTGGATCTTCCGAGAGCGCTTGCCGGTGTAAGCAAGGGCAACACGTCAACGCCACGAGCGGATGGGACCCTGCTTGACGAAGCCTTGGAGGAACTGGCCGGGATGTTGCAATAAGCGGCGATCCATACCTTGGCCCTTCGATGAGGATGCTCCACCTTTCCGTACCTGTTCTGTGCTGCCTGCTCGCTTCAACCTCCCTGGCACAGGTTGGATCGGACGCAGCGCTGGATCGCCGGTTGCAGGTCATGGAACAGGAATTCACGGACCTCCAGGAAAGGCAGAAGGACCATATCGCCCGCATGGACTCGGTCAAGTTGGCCATCATCCGGCGCGACTTGCGGGCACGCGGACTACCGAAAGTGCAAGCAGGTGAGGAATTGATCGAGCATCCCGGCCATATGCTGGTGTATGATGAACAGCACGAGCAGCCCAGGTGGGTGGCGCATATCGCATCGCCCGAGCTGATCAAAGGAAACCTGGCACGTATCGACTCCTTCCTGCCCGATCCAAAGATCAGTACCGGAACTGCGGTGACCACGGACTACTGGTATAGCGGTTACGACCGCGGGCATCTGGTGCCAAGTGCAGATATGCGCTGGAACCAGGCAGCCTTGGAAGCAACCTACTTCTACAGCAACATCAGTCCGCAGAAGCCCGAACTGAACCGCGAGTCGTGGGCAGCGCTGGAGGACTGGGTGCGTCGGTATGTCAAGTTCAGCGAACGGCGGGTGTTCGTGGTGACGGGACCGGTCCTGAAAGAGGGATTGCCCATCATGGAAAAACCGAACCGCGAGAACGACGTGAGCATACCGGAGCAATTCTTCAAAGTGGTCGCCGATCTGGACGGGGACACACCGAAGGGTATCGCATTCCTTCAAACGAACGGCGCCAATGAATATCCCACCATCAGCTATGCCGTCAGCATCGACAGTGTGGAGGCGCTCACCGGGCTTGATTTCTTCGCTGGTCTTACAGCCGATCAACAGGCACGGCTCGAGTCCACTTTCAATGCCAAGGACTGGTATGCCGAGGGGGATCCCAACTTCGGTGAGGTGGCGCCGCTGAAGGCACCCCTGCCGAAGGGCATGTTCAACTCGGTTCAAGCCAAGTACCATATCGGCAAGACGGTCACCGTATGCGGCACCGTAGTGGGTACGCGCAAGACGGAAAAAGCACAGGCCATCTATCTGAACTTCGACCGCCTGCACCCCAACCAGGATTTCTACGCCACCATCTGGTCGTACAACGGGCCCAATTTCAGCTACGACCCCGAGACCTACCTCCTGGACAAGACCATCTGTGTCACGGGAAAGCTCACCATGTACGACGAGATCCCCCGGATCAGCATCAACAATGAGCAGGAGATCCAGTTGTGGGACGAAGTGGGCAAGGGGAAGTGATCGGTTCGTTCAACCCACCTTGCGCAATGTGAAACTGAAGGTGCTGCCCTTCCCTTCCTTGCTTTTCACTGTGATCGTCTGTCCATGCGCATCGATGATGTGCTTGACGATGGCCAGGCCCAAACCGGAGCCACCCTCGTTGCGAGCGCGGCTTTTTCCCACCCGGTAGAAGCGCTCGAAAAGGCGTGGCACATGTTCAGCGCTGATGCCTATCCCATCGTCGTTCACCTCCACCAGCACCTGTTCCCCCAGGGGATAGCTCTTCACACGGCAGACGCCTCCCTGTCTTCCGTAGTTGATCGCATTGGTGAGCAGATTGGTGAACACCTGGGCCAGCCTGGCCCGATCGGCGAACACCATGGTGGGCGCGGTGAGTTCATTGCGTAAACGCACACCCTTCTCCCGGGCTTGTAGATCCAGTTCATCCATGGATTCCTGCACCAATTCATGCAGGTCCATGCGTGCCTGGCGCAGGTCCATCACTCCGCTTTCAAGCTTGGTGATCAGGTCCAGGTCCTCCACGATCTTCATCAACCGGTCCACGCCATTGGATGCGCGATTGAGGAAATCACGGTTCACCCGTTCATCCTCCAGGCCGCCTTCCAGCAGGGTGAGGATGTACCCTTGAATGTTGAAGATCGGTGTCTTCAGTTCATGCGCCAGGTTGCCGATGAACTCGCGCCGGAACTTCTCCCGCTCGTGCAGTTCGCTGATCTCTGCCCGGCGCTCGGTGGCCCACTGCTGTACTTCGGTGTTCACCTTGCTAAGTACATCGCCTTCGAGCTCCGCTCCGGTTGCGCCCTGCTTCTTGCGTTTCAGCTCGTGCACGGTGCGGTACAGGATCTTGATGCGGCTGTGTATGAAGCGTTCGATGGAAAGGGCGAAAATGCCGTACGCCGTGGCGAAAACCCCGATCACGATCAGCAGGGTCCACCACAACTCGACATCCTCGCCAAGCACCCGGCCGACCACCGCGAAGAGCAGACCCGATACGATCGCCACGATCATCGCGGCCAACAAGGCGACCTGGCGGGGGGAAAGTTGACCCAAGGTGTGCGGGGGATGAAGCGGCAGGGTGAATTGTGCTCCACCCAGGCAGGGCGCCAAAGATAGCGGGGGCGTAGGCAGTGGGCGGTATGCGTACCGGGGCAGGAGCGAAATAGCGCCCGCCTAACATTGATGCAACATTGCGGAAATACTTTTGGCCGCTTCCGAAAACGCGACCTTCGCGATCATGCGCTTCGGCATCCTTGAGTTCCTCACCCTGGCGGGTTCGCTCGGCCTGTTCATCTATGGGATGAAGGTCATGAGCGAAGGCCTCCAAAAGGTGGCCGGTGGGCGCATGCGCGGCGTGCTGAAGGCGATGACCGCCAACCGGGTGATGGGTGTGCTCACCGGCTTCGTCAGTACCACGGTGATCCAAAGCAGCAGCGCCGCCACAGTGATGGTGGTGAGCTTCGTGAACGCCGGACTGCTGCAGGTGCGGCAGGCCATCAGTGTGGTCATGGGCGCCAACATCGGCACCACGGTGAAGGCACTTTTCTTCAGTTGGGCCGTGTTCACCGAACTGAGCATCACCAAACTGGCCATTCCCATCATCGGACTGGCGTTCCCGCTGTTGTTCATGCGTACGGCACGGGCCAAGGCGGTGGCCGAATTCCTCATCGGTGCAGCACTCTTGTTCCTGGGGCTGGAGTTCATGAAGCAGTATACGCCCATGCCGAACGCGGGAGCGCTGGATTTCCTGCGGGGTCTCAGCGACATGGGCATGCTCTCCGTGATCTTGTTCATGCTGATCGGTATCGTACTGGCGGTGGTACTGCAATCCTCCAGTGCGTCCATAGCGCTCACCCTGGTGCTTTGCGAGAGCGGAACCATCGGATATGAAATGGCCGCCGCGCTGGTGCTGGGTGAGAACATCGGAACGACCCTCACGGCCAACATCGCGGCGGTGGTCACCAACGTGCAGGCGAAGCGTACGGCGCGGGCCCATCTGGTGTTCAACGTGTTCGCGGTAAGCTGGGCCCTGCTCCTGTTCGACCCCTACCTCAACCTCATCGACCGCTACATCACCGGTGCCGTGGGTACTTCACCCTACTTGGAAGGCTCCAGCATCAAATGGGCGCTCACCGCGCTGCACATCAGCCTGAACGTGGTGACCACCCTGTTGTTGATCGGCTTCGTGCCGTTGTTGGAACGCCTGGTGACGGGTATGGTGCCCACGCGCAATGAAATGGACGAGGAACATCGTCTGGAATACCTCGATGCCGATATCCCGCTGACACCCGAGGTTTCCCTCATCGAGGCCCGCAAACAGATCACGCGCTTCGGGCAGATCGCACATGAGATGTTGCACATGGTGCGCGAACTCCTCACGGCGAAGGACGTCACACGCCGGGAACAACTGCTGCTGCGCATCGCCAAGTTCGAGCAGATCACCGACCGCATCGAGGTGGAAGTGGGCAAGTACCTGACCAAGACCAGCACCGAGGTGCGCAGCGAGGAAGTTTCACAGCGGATCCAGGGGATGCTGGCCATCGTGGGCGATCTGGAACGGGTGGGCGACATCTTCTTCCAGATGAGCAAGTCGATCGAACGCAAGACCGACGACCGTTTGTGGTTCAGTCCGGAACAGCGACAGCATCTGCTGGAGATGATGGACCTGCTGGAGAACGCATTCACGGTGATGCACCGCAATCTGGAAGCGGATCCCGAGCAGGTCTCACTGGACGAGGCCGTTGAGGCCGAGCAGCACATCAATGGCAAGCGTGATCAGCTGCGCCGCTTGCACCTGAAGAGCATTGAAGCGGGGGATTACAATGTGAAGAGCGGCCTGGTGTACAACGACCTGTTCTCCTCCTGCGAGAAGGTGGGCGATCACGTGATCAACGTCTCGGAGGCGCTGGCGGGGGAAATGTGATCACTGGACCACCACTGGTTCGCTGAACACCACATTGCTCTCGTTCAGCGCCCGGTCCACCATCATCACACTGAACCGGATGGTGTCGTACGGCGGCACGTTGATCGGCCAGGGCTTCAATGCCACAGCGATCTCACCCTCCAGGGTCTTGTTCTGCCCGGCAGGGGTGATGCGCGGAATGCGGTAGTAGAACGGAAGGAGCAAGGGAGGCTCCACCCACTCGCCGTTGCGCAATTCGGCATACTCCAGGAACAGGTTGTAGTAATAGGTGGAGGCGGTATCGAAGGGAGGTTGCAGATCGGTGTCGTCCAAGCCGATGTCGCCGTCGCCATCGGTAAAGGTGATGACCAACGAAGCGGAATCGCCGAATTGTGCCAGGGACTTGAAGGCGATCTTTGGTTCGGGAGGGAAGGTCTCGGGCTTGAGGCAACCAGTGAGCACCAATACAGCCCCGAATAATCCGAGGGCTACTTTTGGCACAGCGCGATTCACATGGTCCATGGGAACAAATCTACGGAGTCGGCCTGTCGATGAGCATCCGCCCCCCTGCTTCCCTGGTTTCGCTGCGCGAACGCCCCTTCGCGGTGGATGGCCCCGAAGCATTCAACGCACTGGCCCTCGATCTATTTCACCTGCATGCCGAAAGGAACCCCGTGTACCGCGCTTTCCTCCAAGCGCTGGGACGGAGGGCGACTGAGGTTCATACGGTGGACGAGATCCCCTGCCTGCCGATCGAACTGTTCCGCAAGCACACCGTACTGCTCGAAGACCTGAGCGCCGAACTGCAATTTACCAGCAGTGGGACCACGGGTAGCATCACCAGTACACACCATGTACCCTGGCCGGAGTTGTACGAACGTTCATTCATGGACTCGTTCAGCGCCACGTACGGCGATCCCAGCGAATGGCGCATCCTGGCCCTGCTGCCTTCCTACCTGGAGCGTTCCCGTCAAGCGACCGGTGGCAGTTCGCTGGTGTATATGGCCGAAAAGCTCATCGCCGCAACGGGCGATCCGCTGAGCGGTACCTATCTCCACCGCTACGCTGAACTGGCCGGGCTGCTCGCGCGTTCCGAGGCTGAAGGGAGGAAGACCCTGCTCATTGGTGTCACATTCGCCTTGCTGGATCTTGCCGGGAACCACCCCATGTCACTGCGTCACACCACGATCCTGGAGACCGGTGGCATGAAGGGACGTCGCCCGGAACTGGTGCGCGATGAGGTGCACCGCATTCTCCGTGAAGCTTTTTCCGTTCCCGCCATTCACAGTGAATATGGTATGACGGAGTTGCTCTCCCAAGCCTGGAGCACAGGCGCTGGGCTCTATCGCTGCCCGCCTTGGATGACGGTGCGTATCCGCGATGTGAACGATCCCTTCTCGCACCTTCCCGTGGGCCGCAATGGTGGCATCGATGTGATCGACCTTGCGAACATCGCCAGTTGCCCCTTCATCGGAACCCAGGACCTGGGCCGTACACACCCCGATGGGTCGTTCGAAGTGCTCGGGCGCTTCGACCACAGCGCCGTGCGGGGATGCAATTTGATGGTGGAGGTGTGATCCGATCCCTCCGCTGGATCATCGCACCAGCAGCCGGTAATGCTCCAAGGCCTCCTGTACCTGTGCGGCGCTGACCGGCACGTCCACTTCGGCACTGCCGATACCGGTGAGAAGCGTAAGTCGGAATTGCCCGTGCACGTTCTTCTTGTCGTTGCGCATGAGTTCGATGACACGGTGGTTATCGGCACTCTCGAATCCATAGGGCTTGTAGAGTTCGAGCAGGTGGGTGGCGATGCCATCGTAGGCTTCGCGCGGCAAGCGATCGGTACGCCAGCTCAACCAGGCTGCGCAGATCATGCCGATGGCCACAGCCTCGCCGTGCAGCAAGGCACGTTGGGGGCTTTCCCAGGAATGTGCTTCGATACCGTGACCGATGGTATGTCCGAAGTTGAGCACCTTCCGAAGCCCCTGCTCGCGCGGGTCCGCGCATACCACTTCGGCCTTGATCCCGGCAGAGCGCCACACCAGGGGTGCCAATGCCTCCAGGTCATGCAAGGGGGCGTTGCGGATCGCATCCCAGTGCTCGCCATCGTGCACCAGCCCGTGCTTGATCATCTCGGCGACGCCATTGAGCAGCTCACGTTTGCCCAGGCTCTTCAGGAACGGGGTATGCACATAGGTCCCCAAGGGGTCATGGAACACGCCCACCACGTTCTTCACACCGTCCATGTCGATGCCGGACTTGCCCCCGATGGCAGCATCCACCATGCCCATCAAGGAGGTCGGAATATTCACGAAGCGGATGCCACGTTTGTAGGTCCCGGCAATGAAGCCCCCCAGGTCGGTGACCACGCCACCGCCCAGGTTCACCAGCAGCATGTGGCGGTCCGAGGCACGGCTGGTGAAATGCGTCCAGATGTCGCGGCATACCTCCAGGCTCTTGGTACCCTCCCCGGGTTCCAGTGCTACGGTGGCCGCCTGGCGCAGGGCAGGCACATGGGCCAGCAGTTCGGGCAGGCAATGGCGAAGCGTGTTGTGGTCGCCCAGGATGAGGATGTCCGAGGTCTCCAGCGCCGCCACCCCCAATTGCAGGGCCTTCAGTGCATCGCGGCCGATCACCACCGGGTGTTCGCCGGCTGCGAACTCCGTGACCTCCAGTGGCGTTCTTCCCATGGCTACTTTTGGCCGCCGAGCGACCCGGCCAAAGGAACGAAGGAACCGGCATATTCCCCATGGCCAGTGCAACCCCGCCCCATACGGCTCACCAGCAACCATTGCCGGACCTTGGGAACACACGCATCGCCTTCGCCGATAAGAGCAATGCCGACCTGTGGCGGGCCACCTGGCTGTTCCGGATCATCGGTAACCCGCTCATCTCAAGCATCGGTCAGGGGCTCACAGCCGTCGCAATGGCCCTGCGACTTCCGGTGAAAGGTGCCATCAAGGCCACCATCTTCAAACAATTCTGCGGCGGCGAGACCATCGAGGAAAGCCTGAACACGGCGACCCGCATGGGTGGAAGCGGCATCGGCACCATTCTCGACCACAGTGTGGAGGGCCAGGATGACGAGGATGCCTTGGACGATACCGTCACCGAGGTCCTGCGCACCATCGAGGTGGCCAGGGTGCGCCACGATGTGCCTTTCTGCGTATTCAAACCGACCGGTATCAGTCGCACCGACCTGTTGGAGGATGTGAGCGCAGTCAAGACACTGACGAAAGCGGAGCAGGCGGAGTGGCAGCGCGTGCAGCACCGCATGGAGCGTCTTTGCCAGGCCGCTCATGCTGCCAAGGTCCCGCTGCTTGTGGATGCGGAAGAGAGCTGGTTGCAACCCGCGATCGATGCACTGGTGGAGGCAATGATGATGAAGTACAACCGACCGCTGGCCATCGTGTACAACACGGTGCAATTGTACCGGCACGATCGTTTCGCCTTCCTGGAAGCCAGCCACGCCAAAGCACTGGAGGGCGGCTATCAGCTTGGTGTGAAGTTGGTGCGCGGTGCCTATATGGAGAAGGAGCGGGCCCGGGCTGAGGAACTGCGCTATGCCTCGCCCATCCATGCCAACAAGGCCGCCGTGGACCGCGACTACGATGCCGCCATCGTGTTCTGCCTGGACCATCTGGACCGTATCGCCTTCATGGCCGGAACGCACAACGAGCAAAGCTCGCTGCTTCTGGCGCGGCTGATGCACGAGCGTGGCATCGCACACGACGACCAGCGTATCTGCTTCGCACAACTCCTGGGAATGAGCGATAACATCAGCTACAACCTCGCTGCGGCGCAGTATCGGGTGGCCAAGTACGTGCCTTATGGTCCGGTGCGCGAGGTCTTGCCTTATCTGATCCGCCGCGCGGCGGAGAACACCAGTGTGAAGGGACAGACCGGTCGGGAATTGGGCCTGTTGCTGGCGGAGCGGAAGCGCCGGAAGGCCGAGCGCAACGCTTCTGCCAAGTAGTGCATTGGCCCATTGCCATCCACTGGATCGTGTGTTCCGGCATACCACTTATGGTCACGATCGTCCATTCCTCACGATCAACGCCTATGCAACCGGGTGAAGCATACTTTCGGTGGAACAACAGCACCGATCATGATCAAACATATCTCCACACTTTCCGTCCTTCACTACGTGTATGGTGCCCTGGTGTGCCTGGGTGGTTTCGTGGCCTTGCTCTTCATGGGTGTAGGCACTTTCCTGAGCAGCGACCTGGTGATGGACAATGGCAATGAACCGCCCCCGGCATGGCTGGGTGGCTTCTTCCAAGCCTTCGGTGCCGGCCTGTTCGTGGTGATCGAGATCTGGGGTATTCTCATCCTGCTCAGTGGCTATTGGATCGGCCAACTCCGCAACCGTACGGCTTCCATCGTGTTCGCAGCACTGTGCCTACCCAGCTTTCCCTTCGGTACTGCACTGGGTGTGTTCACCTTGGTGGTACTGCTGAACGACGATGTGCGTCTGGCCTACGAGGAGCGCAAGGCATTGGGGCGACCCGTTGCTCAACGGCCCTGAAGCCGCCACAGCGTGGCCGTGCTGTCGCTGTCGAAATCGCGCAACCCCACGATGACGAAACGCGCCGGCTTGTCGTTCACCACACCTTCCAACGCGTAGTAGATGCTGTCGCCGCTGCGTACACTCTCACTGAAGGAGACCGTGGCGGCCGGGATGGACCTGCGCACAGTGGCCAGGTCGGTGGGCCAAGTGTCCATGGCGCGTTCCGCCTCCGGCGAGGCCTGCAACAGCGTGCTCACCAGGCGTTGTTTCACCTTGTGCTCGGGCAGCCATTCGCCACCCGTGAGTCGTTTTCCATAGAAAGAATAGGCCACGAAGCCCCCGATGATGAGACCGAAGAAGTAGAGGGTGAGGCGGCGTTGGAGAGGCATGAGGATGAGTATGTGCGCATGTGAGCATGTGCTCATGGCGCGCCTACAAAGGTCGTGCGATCCGAACGCTTGGAGGGACTTAGGCAGAGTAGTCGAGAGACCACATGCCCATGCAACCCTCTGCGAGCAAGCTCGCTGGTAATCCGTGGCTGGATGAGCACATGCTCAACCTCGTCAGTGCTGTGCGGCGCGCCCATTCTTCTAGAAGGCGGCCAGCAGAATATCAAGATCCTTGTGTGGCAGTTTGAAAGCCTCACCGAGAATGGGGCTGGTGAGGTTGCCATTGTAGAGGTACACCCCGTGGCGCACCCCGAGGTTGATCTTGATCAGGTCCTCGAAACCGCCCACATCGCCCATGCTGAGCAACATGGGCCCGAAGATGTTGCTGAGCGCAGTACTGGCGGTGCGCGGCACCCGGCTGGCGATGTTGGGCACGCAGTAGTGGATCACACCGTATCGTTTGTAAACAGGGTCCGTGTGCGTGGTGACCTCACTGGTCTCGAAGCAGCCTCCCCGGTCGATGCTCACGTCCACGATGACACTGCCGCTCTTCATCTCCTTCACCATCTCCTCGGTCACCACCATGGGGGTTCGTCCCTGCTCGGGTCGCAGTGCACCGATCGCAACATCAGCATGCCGCAATGCCTTCTTCAATTCGCTCGGTTGGATCACCGAGGTCCACACGCGTTGGCCGAGGTCGTTCTGCAAGCGGCGCAGGCGGTAGATGCTCTTGTCGAAGACCTTCACGCTGGCACCCAGACCCAGGGCGGCGCGCGTGGCGAATTCGCCGACCGTGCCGGCACCTACGATGACCACTTCCGCAGGTGCCACGCCGCTGATCCCGCCGAGCATCAGACCCTGCCCGCCCTTGTCGGCACTGAGGTATTCGCTCGCGATCTGGATGCTGGTATTGCCGGCGATCTCGCCCATGGCGCGCACGATGGGGTAGATGCCCTCGCGGTCCTTGATGAAGTCCCACGCCACCGCCGTCATGCGCTTTTCCATCATGCGCTTCAGCGTGTCCTTGGGCTGTACGGTAAGCTGCAATGCGGACACGAGCGTCTGCTTGTGGCGCAACATCTCGATCTCGTCGTGGGTGGGTGGCGCCACCTTCAGGATGATGTCGGCCTTGTACACCTCGCTGGGACCGTCCACCACCATGGCGCCGGCCTCGCTGTAATCGTTGTCCTGGAACTGGGCCGGCTGTCCCGAGCAGCGCTCGATCACCACCTCGTGACCGCGCCCCACCAAAACGGCCACCACCGCTGGCGTCAACGGCACGCGGTGTTCCTGGAAGGTGATCTCCTTGGGGATGCCGATGAAGAGGCTCTTCTTGCGGCGACCCACCTCCATCACCTGTTCCTGTGGCATCATGGCCGACTGCCGGGCCAATTGTTTCAGCAGTTCGGAGGATGGGGTCATGGGGTGGTGCGTGGAAGGCGAAGGTACGGGAGAGGAATGAGTCGTTAGGCGGAGATCTGGAGTCGTTAGTGGCTAGTGCTTAGTCGTTAGTGGCCTTGTGCAATGGATCCACCAAGG
>JBGTIB010000246.1:0-2640 GCA_041745875.1 Flavobacteriales bacterium
TTTTGTTCGATTCTTAACCGGACAGCAGTGATTTTTCATTCATCATTTTTCATTCTCTTCCACTTACCCTGGGTGAGATCATATTCCCCCACAGCCGATATGCTCCTCCCACCCCCGCCGGCAACTGCCTGAAAAAGCTGATCCCCGTGTACACGAACCGTCCTTTGCCATGATCGGCCACGATCAGCGCGCCGTTCAGCGGCTCTTCGCCGGGATCGTTCCATGCGATCAGCGGCGTGTAGTGCGGTGCGAATTCATCCGCGAAGTAGAGGCCGCGTTCCTGCACCCAGCCTTCGAAGTCAGCGGCGGTGATCTTGTTCGGTGTGTTGAGCAGTGCATGATTGGGATCGAGGAAGGTGGGCGGCGCTTCCTCAACGGTGACACGCCCGCGACCGATAGTGAACGGATGTGGTCCCAGCGTGGCGGGATCGATCTGGAAATCACTGGCGCCGGAGAAGAAGCGCGGTGTGGTGTTGTACTGGACGATGAGCGTGCCGCCTTCCTCCACGTACTTCAGCAGCAGCGGGTGCAGCTGCTTCATGCCCTTGGTGGCGTTGTAGGCGCGGATGCCGGTGACGATGGCGTCATACTTCCGCAACTCCTCCAACATGGCGGTGCCCGGCTCGATGAACTCGACCACCACCCCCAGTTGCTCCATGGCCTGCGGCACATCATCGCCCGCGCCCTTCACGTAGCCCACGCGCTTGGCGGTGGTCTTCACATCCAGCGGCACCAGCTTCACCTCGGCGGGCGTGTAGTACACCTGCGGCATGATGTGCGGGTAGTCGATCTCGTGCAGCGTGCGATCGGCTTTTCCTTTGGGACCATTGAACTCGAACTTGACCGGACCAGCCTGGGCATTGTCTCCAGGCATGAGTTGGAAGGTGAAGCTTTGTCGCTCGTTGCGTTTGGCGATGTCCACCAGCTTCAGGTCCTTGGTGGTGGCCCAGCCTGCGGGCAAGGTCACGTTCAGTTGACCGGTGAGGCTGTCGGTGAGCGCCTCCACTTCCACGGTGATTGTCTGTGGGCCGCCTGTAGCGATGAGTACATCGCTCTTCGGGATCACCGAGGCCACGGGTGTGACATACACCGGGCGGATGCGTTCGCCATCCACACGGTCAACCCATTTGTATGTGAGCGGAGTTATCAATCGCTTTGGAGAACCACTCTCGAAGAACAGCTCCCAAGCATTCACCAGCGTCTGTCCGGTGACCGGTTTGCCGATCAAGCTTCTACCCGCGTTCACTGTTTCGTTCACCAAGTGCAAATCCCCATGTGGGGCTCTCAGCCAGTAGGGTTGATCCCACTCGCTTGTTCGTGGTCGCATCACCTCATACTCAAAGCGGACATTGGTGACCAGCACAGTATCGAAACCGCCGCCTGCCCGGATTGGTCCTGTTCTTCGGTTCAGACCAGAAATTCGGAATCGGACGTCATCACTTGTCGCGATCGTAGGCGCATCCATCGTGGCTTCGAGCGCAAGTCCATTGCACGCTATGAGCAGGTCCTGGATCTTGTCGGGGTCGATGTGTCTCCACGCTTCACGTTCGTCCTTCGAGGGTTTTGTGAAGTAGTCGGGATACAGCTTCAGCAAACTCCCAGTGCTTCGCTCTGGTTGCTGCGGATCGTAATTCGCGATCATGTCCGAAATGATGCGCTGATATGTGTCCCCCCCCTTCACCCTCCCCCACGTCATATCGATCCCCTCAAAAATGTCCTTCGTCTTCGGTCGGTCGCCTTTGATCAGCTTGAGGTACTCCAACGATTCCCCACGCGTTTCCGCCGCGCCAAAACCCTGGCTCTTGTGCATGCTGCGGCTGCGCCCGGCGATCTCGGTATAGCTCAGTCCCAGCAACGGGTCGTAGCCGCCCACGTCCACGGTGAACCAATCGGGGTCGGTCTTCGCCACTTCATCCAGGTCCCGTCGCCACCAACTGCTGCCGTTGAAGAAGAGGCGGCGTGGCTGCCACACTTCGAGGCCTTGTTCGAGCTGTTCCGGAAAAGCCTTGGGATTACCGGCCAGGTCGAAGGCTTCCTCGGCGAGAATGGCACTGGCGGTATGGTGGCCGTGCGTGGGGCCGGGCTCGGAGGAGAAGCGGGTGATAATAATGTCCGGTCGGAACATGCGGATCACGCGCACCACATCGCTCAGCACCTCCTGCTTGCCCCACTTCTCGAAGCTCTCCTCAGCGGTCTTGCTGTATCCAAAATCCACCGCGCGGGTGAAGAACTGCTCGCCGCCATCGATACGCCGCGCTTCCATCAACTCCTGCGTGCGGATGATGCCCAGCGCGTCGCCCAGCTCGGGACCGATGAGGTTCTGTCCACCATCGCCGCGCGTGAGGCTGAGGTTGCCGGTGCGCACCTTCTTGCCGTTGGCCAGCCAGGCGATCAGCTTGGTGTTCTCGTCATCGGGATGTGCCACGATGTAGAGCACGCTGCCCAGCACGTTGAGCTTCTGCATGCGGTGCAGGATCTCGGCGGCGTGGGGTTGGGCGGGAGGGCGCTGCGCTGAAGTGTGAAGTGTGAAGGGTGCGGTGTGAAGTGGGAGGGCGACCGCGAGCAAGCGCAGTGCTACGGAATGACAAAAGTGCATGGGGCTAAGGTAGAGTGCTGTTGGCTACTGGCTGTTGGCTGCTA
>JBGTIB010000247.1:0-30004 GCA_041745875.1 Flavobacteriales bacterium
CAAGGCATACAAGCCGACCGACCCCTGCCATGATCCATTCCTACCCTTGCTGAGCTGTTCATCCAACTGTGCCCAATCAGCAGAGTTGTATGGAACCTCGTAGGAGTCCAGTGCTTCCTTCACGGAACGCTCAAAAGCGTCTTTCCCTTTCATCGTGCTCATGCTTATCGGAACTTGCGTTCCTTGGTCAATAGTTTTTTCAAGTTCGCCTTGGCCTTGGCCAGATTGCTCTTGGAGGTCCCGATGTTGATCCCCAGCTGATCGGCGATCTGTTGGTGGGTCATCTCCTCGAACACATATAGGTTGAATACCGTTCGGTAGGCCGGCGTTAGTTTTTGCAGGGCATTGATCACGTCGGCCGGCTTCACCTCGATGAGATCGTCGTCCACCTCTTCGGCCATGGTATCCTCCAGGTCCTGATCCTTGAAATCCTCGATGCTGCGGTCCACACCAAGCAACAGGTAGGAATTCTTCGTGCGCCGGAAATGATCGATGGCCGTGTTCACCATGATCCGCCGGATCCATCCTTCGAACGATCCGGCACGGTTGAACTTCTCGATCCCACGGAATACCTTGATGAAGCCATCCTGAAGTATATCCTTGGCTTGGTCCGTGTTCTTGGTGTATCGCAGGCAGACGCTCATCATCTTGCCATAGAACATTTCATAGACCCGTTGTTGTGATCTCCGGTCCCCACGCAGGCAACCGTCCATCATCGCATCGAACTTCGGGTCGGGTGTACCCTCCATGCCTATCCACGTAACGGTTAGGCGGGGAGTACCGCGCTGTGTGTGGGGGGATGAGGCGAGAACATTACCCATGTCAGTTCGGCAAGTTACCCTTGCCTGCTCCATAGACGCAAGCCGGAGGCGATGGATGCCTGTGCCTGATGAAAAAGTCTCCGGGGGCACTTCCGCTTCATCGCAGGACTTGGGTCGCTCCTATATGGATCGCCTAATTTCGCCCCCCGATCACCGTTCCATTCACATCCAAATCCATCGATCGAATGAAAGTCACTGTTGTTGGGGCAGGCAATGTGGGCGCAACCTGCGCCGATGCCATCGCCCGTTGGGAACTTGCCACCGAGGTGGTGTTGCTCGACATCAAGGAAGGTTTCGCTGAAGGCAAGGCCCTGGATATCTGGCAGACCGCCCCCATCAACCTGTTCGATACGCGGCCGGTGGGTTCCACGAACGACTATACCCGCACCGCTGGCAGTGAAGTGGTGGTGATCACCAGCGGCCTGCCCCGGAAACCAGGCATGAGTCGCGATGACCTGATCGCCACCAACGCGGCCATCGTGAAGAGCGTAACGGAGAACGTGGTGAAACATTCGCCGGAGGCCATCATCATCGTGGTGAGCAACCCACTGGACGTGATGACCTATTGCGCATACATGACCAGCAAGCTTCCCAGCCACCGGGTGTTCGGCATGGCCGGTATCCTGGATACAGCCCGCTACCGCGCCTTCCTGGCCGAAGCATTGAATGTAAGTCCGAAGGACATCCAGGCGGTTCTGATGGGTGGTCACGGCGATACGATGGTGCCGCTGCCACGTTATACCACGGTGGGTGGGATCCCGGTCACCGAGCTGATCGACAAGGAAGCGCTGGATGCCATTGTGGAGCGCACGAAGAAAGGTGGAGGCGAGATCGTGAACCTGTTGGGTACCAGTGCATGGTATGCGCCGGGAACAGCTGCTGCGCAAATGGTGGAAGCCATCGTGCGCGATCAGAAGCGGGTATTCCCTTGCTGCGTCCGGTTGAACGGGGAATACGGCCTGGATGGAGTGTACATGGGTGCACCGGTGATCCTGGGACGCAAAGGCGTGGAGCGCATCATCGAGTTGAAACTCAATGCCGAGGAGATGGAGTTGGTGAAAGCGAGCGCCAAGTCAGTCAAGGAGGTAATGGACGTGCTGGACAAGATGAACAACGTGCCGGCCTGAGAATATCCTCCCGTACGATAGGCTTTGAATGAAGAAGGCGCCATCCGCATGGCGCCTTCTTCATTGTGTGCACTCTCGGTCACCGTCGGTCACCCTGCACTACCATCAGCCGTTGGGTGGCACTCATCGTCGGGCCCTCAAGACGTACCAGGTAGACGCCATCGGCAAGCGTTCCCAATGGTATATCGGTCCTATCACCACGCACGCCGTAGCGCGACACCTCCTGGCCAATGCTGTTGCGGATCACCCAGGACCCGGATCCAGCCAAGGCCCCGGACAGATGGACCTCCACGCTGCTCGAGGCCGGGTTGGGGATCATCCGGAAGGCCGGCAAAGAAAGGGTGATCAGGTCCGTTCCGGTCACCATGTCGCTGCGCCAGAAGCTGAGCCCGCCCCGGTAGTTGCCCACCACCACATCGGGGATACCATCCCCATCGAAGTCGTGTACGCACACTCCTGTGCGAATGCCATCGCGCAGGTCCATGAACATGCTGTCCAGCAGGGTCCAGTTGCCGTCCACATTGCCTTCGATGTCGCCGTAGTGGTACAACCACCCGGACTCCGAGCCCAGCAGGATCTCACGGTCGCCATCCACATTGCGGAACATGCTCGGGACGGAGTAGCCGGTGATGTTCCAGTGTTCCGAAGTGTTCACCCCCCCGAGGGTATCGGAGATCAGTGTCCAGGTCGGTACCTGCGGCGTGCCGGTGTTGCGGTAATGGTTGAGGTTGCCGTTGCGCTCCCCGACGATCATGTCCATGAGCCCATCGCCATCCAGGTCGAAGAACTGTGGAGTCGCGAATTGGCCCACATCGATCAGCGTCCCATTGGCATCGGTCAGGTCGGGTTGCGCGAGTTGGAACTGTGCTTCGGGGCCAGTGGAAACATTCTCGAAGTAGTGCAATGTTCCTTCCAACCCACCGATCATCATGTCCATGTCCCCATCGCCATCGAGGTCGGCGAATGCCGGGTACATGCTGAGTCCGATGTTGCTGCTACTGAGTCCCATGTAATCGTCCGTGACCAGTTCGAAGGCGGGCGCCGTGGTCGTACCCACGTTCCTGAGCAATGCCAGCCGCCCGAAATAGAGACCGTTCAGATCGAAGTAGCCATGGTTCGCGACCACTAGATCCATCAACCCATCGCCATCGTGATCGAAGGCGACCGGGAAGGCCCCTTCACCGAAGTCCAACATGTGTCCCTGAAAGAGGTCCTGCTGTTGCCGGTCGAACACCGGGTTCGCATCGGTCCCGATGTTCTTGTAGTACCACAGGCTGCGATAATTGTCCGAAAGGCTCGTGGCACTGGGGCTTACAAGGAGATCCCGTCTTCCATCGTTGTCCACATCCAAGTGGAATGCCGCAGGGAAGATCGGTATGTCAACTGGTACATCATTGCTCGGGAACGCTTCATCCGCAGAGATCATGTCCGCGAGATCGGTGGTTCCTCCATTGACCAGCGCCACGATGTTGTTGTATGAAATATCACCCAGCAGGAGGTCCATCACACCATCGCCATTGAGGTCCAAGGGGGTGAGTGCACTTCCCGCGTGTGTGCGCGATCCACTGTCCTCCGTATCGTCCATGGGAACCCTTGCATCGCCGGTGCTTATCTCCGGGTTCAGCACATTGAAATCGCAGTTGAAGTCCAACATGACCGTATTGTCCGTCACGCCTTCCATGAAGAAGCCCCAACACTTGTTCCGCAACTCGAACTTCAAACTGTCGCAGGTACCATACAGTTCCATGCTCAGGTTCTTGTGGTACTCCACGGTGGTACCCCAGAGACTGAAGGTGAGCACATCAAGATCACCGTCGCCATCCACGTCCACCAGACCCGGCAGGTCGATGGCGCTGATGAAGAGGTTGGCATTGACGGACGCCCCGCTCGGTCCTACGTAATCCGAGCGTACCTGCGGATCGACCAGTTCGAAGGCCAGACTGTCGGGTGTACTGATGTTCTTGTACACCGCGAACCCTGCGATGGTATAGGTGAAGATGTCCTCTTTTCCATCGCAGTTGTAGTCACGCAATAGGACCCAATCGTGCAGCAGGGGGAATGGATGCACATGATCGAACTCCCGGGTGATACTGTAGTGCGCCACACCGGGCGTACCACTATTGATCAGCGTGATCACCTTGTTACCCATCCGTTCGAACAGCAAAAGGTCCTTGATCCCATCACCGTTCAGATCGATGTTGCTGACCTGGACCGAGTTCAGACCGCCGCCCCAGGCAAGGTCCAACGGTACCCCGTTCCGCTGTACCGGTATATCACTGTCGAATGCCAGCATCCACTGCGCATTCCCTTCCAGGGGAAGAAGCAGTAAGGCGAGGTAGTACAGGGGGGTGATGCGCATGTGTATGGGCGTGAAGTACAAAGGTCGCTACGTTGTTAGTGGCACTCCTGTCCATGCAAGGACCTTTATTGACAACGCAGGGTTGTCCGACACCCTTGTGGAAGCTTCCTGGATCGCCCCTTTCAGCGAAGGTCAACAACGCTATATTTGCCGCCTCTTAAAGAAAAACCACACCGGAAATGCAGAATCGAGGCGCGCTATGGATATTCACTATCCTGTTAGCGCTGGCGTGTGCCTATCAACTGTCATTCTCTTTCTTCACCGGCCGTGTGGAGCGTCAGGCACGTACGGAAGCTGCATATCGGACGGACTCCCTGCTCCTTGCAAGCCATGATGCGGCGGAGGACACCTCCAAGCTGGATCGCGAAGCGATCATGCAGAACTTCGAGAACGAGTACCTAAGGTCCCGTTCCGAGCAGAAGGTCTATCCCGTGCTGGGCTACACCTACCGCGAGGCCAAGGAGAAGGAGATCAATCTCGGACTTGACCTCAAGGGTGGAATGGCCGTGACCCTGGAGGTGAGCATACCGGAACTGGTGGTCAACCTGGCAGAGAGCAGCAACGACCCTTCGTTCGTGGCGGCGGTGGCGAACGCCAGGGAGCGCATGCGCTCCAGCAATGCGGACTTCATCACCTTGTTCGGCGAGGAGTATGAGAAGATGCCGGAGCGCGGACCACTTTCGGCCATTTTCTACACGCCGGAGCGCAAGGACATGTTCGATCGTGAAGGCACGGATGCGGACTACCTCAAAGCGCTTCGCGAAGAGGCCGATGCGGCCCTGAGCAATACGGAGCAGATCCTGCGTACCCGTATCGACAAGTTCGGCGTGGCACAGCCCAGCATCCAAAAGCAGCAGTTCAGCGGTCGCATCATGATCGAGCTGCCCGGGGTGAAGGACAAGGACCGTGTTCGGAAGGTGTTGCAAAGCACCGCCAACCTGGAGTTCTGGGAGACTTATGAGAATTCGGAGGTCTACACCTTCCTTGAGGATGCCAACAAACGTCTGGCGGCCCAGCGCTCGCCCAGCGGGTCGGATCAGGATACCACCGTGACCGATACGCTCGCCCAGACCACCGATGATGCCGTGGACACCATGGCCACCCCGGTGGTGGATGGCGACACGCTGACCGATGTGGACGCGTTGGCCGACACGCTGAACGACGATACCCTTTCTGAAGATGATGACCTGACCGCGGACACCGAGGCGGATAGGGCCAAATTCGCCGAGGAGAATCCCTTGTTCGCCGTGCTCACACCATCGGTGTTCCAAACCCAGTCGGGAGGGTTCGACCTGGTGAAAGGACCGGTGATCGGCAATGCGCGACTGGCCGACACCGCCCAGGTGAACGCCTACCTCGCCATGCCCATGGTGCGTGGAGCTCTTCCCAATGATGTGCACCTCGCGTGGGGCGCGAAACCTCAATCGTTGAACCTCCAGGACGGTACCACACAGGAGGTGCTGAACCTGTATGCCCTGAAGGTCCCCAGAGGTGGAAAGCCACTGCTCGACGGCAGTGCGATCACCAACGCCACGCAGGACTTCGATATGAAGGGTGCGGTGGAAGTGACCATGCAGATGAATGCGGAAGGTGCGCAGATCTGGAAGGTGATGACCGGCGACAACATCGGTCGGGCTGTGGCCATCATACTGGATGAACTGGTCTACAGCGCTCCCACGGTGCAAAGCGAGATCTCGGGTGGTCGCTCAAGTATTACGCTGGGCACCGGCGACCTCAATGCGCAGATCCAGGAGGCGGAGGACCTTGCCAACATCCTGAAGGCTGGCGCACTACCCGCACCAGCACGGATCATCGACGAGACCGTGGTCGGTCCTTCATTGGGAGGTGAGAACGTGAAGTGGGGCATGATCTCCTTCGCCATCGCCTTGTTCATTGTGCTCGTGTACATGATCCTTTACTACGGACGTGCCGGCTTGGTGGCCGATCTGGCTTTGGTGGTCAACCTGTTCGTCTTGATCGGTACACTGGCTTCGCTCCAGGCGGCGCTCACCTTGCCGGGCATCGCGGGTATTGTGCTCACGATGGGTATGGCCGTTGATGCCAACGTGCTCATCTTCGAACGCATAAGGGAGGAATTGCGCGGCGGGAAGATGATGAAATCGGCGGTCGACCTTGGGTACAAGGGGGCCTTCTCCGCGATCATCGACTCCAACGTGACCACACTGATCGTGGCGATCATCCTCTATCTCTTCGGTTCCGGTCCGGTGAAGGGTTTCGCCACCACGCTCGGCCTTGGTATCCTCACATCCTTGTTCACCGCGCTCTTTCTGAGCCGCCTGATCATTACCAGTCGCCTGGAGAAAGGCAAACCCTTCAGTGTTTGGGCGAACTGGAGCAGGGACGTGTTCTCCAATGCGAACTATTCGTTCATGAGCAAGCGGAAGATCTACTACGCGGTCAGTGGCGTCATCATCGCCATGGGTATTGTGTCCATGGTCACGAACGGGTTCAACTGGGGTGTCGATTTCACCGGCGGGCGCACCTATGTGGTGAAGTTCGCACAGGAAGTGCGCGTGGATGACGTACGTGCCGCCTTGGAACCACGCTTTCTAAGCGATGCGGGTGTGCAGAACACTGTGAACGTGAAGACCTATGGCGGTGCCCGTCAGGTGAAAGTGACCACCAACTTCATGGTGGACGAAACCGGCACCGAGGTCGATGAGATCGTGGATGGCCGTCTGAACGAAGGCCTGGCTCGCCTGGGCAAGGAGTACGAGGTCATGGAGTCCCGTAAAGTGGATGGTTCCATCAGTGATGATATCAAGGTCTCAGCGATCACTGCCCTGTCGCTGGCTCTCGTGGGCATCTTTCTCTATATCGGTGTGCGTTTCAGGAACTGGCAGTTCGGCCTCGGAGGATTGATCTCATTGATCCACGACGCCTTGATCATGTTGGGCCTGTACTCCATGTTGTACAAGTTCATGCCGTTTTCCATGGAGGTGGACGAAGCATTCATCGCTGCGATCCTCACCGTGATCGGGTATTCGATCAACGACACCGTGGTGGTCTTCGACCGCATCCGCGAATACATGCGTGACCACAAGCGTGAACCCCATGAAGTGGTGATCAACAAGGCGATCAATTCCACCCTTGGGCGCACCATGAACACCTCCTTGACGACCCTGTTGGTATTGCTCATCATCTTCCTGCTGGGTGGTGTGGCCATCAAGGGCTTCATCTTCGCATTGCTCATCGGGATCCTGGTGGGTACCTACTCTTCCATATTCGTGGCCAGCTCTGTCGTGGTGGACTTGCTGAAGGGCAAGGACCCGAACCGCCTGGGTTGATCTGTACCAGCCTTCAATGAGAAAGCCCCGTATTGTGCGGGGCTTTCTCATTGAAGTGCCCGACGTCGTTCCGCCCCCCCTTCGATGCATGGACCGCGTTGATGTGGCCGACACTACTTTTGGTCCGCCCATGAACGTTCCGCTCCTTTTCAACATCAGTGGTGGCGAACTGTTGATCGTGCTGCTCTTCGTCCTGTTGTTCTTCGGGTCGAAGGGCATTCCCGATGTGGCACGCACCATGGGTCGATTGATGCGACAGGTGCGTGATGCTTCGCAGGAAGTCCAACGCGAGATCCACAAGGGTGCCAACGAGGTGCGGCGCGAGGTGGAGGAACAGCGGCGTGCCATCCAGGATAGGCCAGCGACGAAGGAGGAGCCTCCGCCAGCACAGCCGGGTGGAGGCACGGATCCACCTGTTCCATGACGGACCTGCTGATGGTCCTCGGGGGGCTTACCATCCTTGTGATCGGGGCCGAAGTGATGATCCGCGGTGCTGTGGAACTGGCATTGCGTGCGCGACTGTCACCCTTGGTGGTAGGCCTTACGGTGGTCTCGGTCGGAACATCCGCACCGGAACTGCTCGTCAGTTTGATGGCGGCCATGAAAGGCAGCAGTGTCATGGCCGTCGGGAATGTGGTGGGCTCCAACATCGCCAACATCAGCCTGGTCCTGGGGGCCTGCATCGTGGTGTTCCCCATTGCCGTCGATCGCGACGCTCGCCGGATCCATTGGCCAGTGATGATGGTCGTGAGCCTTCTCTTCGTTGCCGTGTTGTGGGACGACCACATTGCACGTTGGGAAGGGATCATGTTGGTGGCCCTTCTTGTGCTTTATGTGGCCTGGATGATCTGGTCCTCGAGACGGAATTCCAACAGCCCCGGGTCCACTCCGGTCACCGTGAGGACCCCCGTCTGGCGTTCCGTGCTCTTCGTTGTCCTGGGTATCGCCGGCCTCACCAAGGGAGCCGATTGGTTCGTGGAGGGCTCCGTAGGGATCGCACGCGCCCTCGGTGTTTCGGAACAACTCATCGGCGTCACCATCGTAGCGTTGGGCACGTCACTGCCTGAACTGGTCACTTCGCTGATGGCAGCTTTCCGCAAGCAGGTCGACATCTCCCTGGGCAATCTCATCGGCAGCAATGTGTTCAACCTGCTGGGCATCATCGGTGTTTCCGCCATCGTGCTCCCGATCCGCGTGGATCATTCCGATTTCCTCCTCGATTTGGGAGCGATGCTCATCCTCTCCTTGCTGCTGCTGCCTTTCATGGTGCTGAGCAAGCAAATGGGACGCTGGCATGGCCTGGTCCTGCTTGCCGGCTATGCCCTGTACGTGGGGCTGGGGCTCCACCGGGGTTGAAGGCCCCTTCATTGTTCGTTCCGAACGCTTCCATCGAATACGCGGAGCTCGCTTCGCTAGAAGCATTGTGTATCATCTGAAGGGGGGTGTTGGAAATTAAACAGTGCTATTTCTTATCCTACCCCCCTTCTTGAACATACATTCGCGCCAGAAATCAACCATTTCCCATGTCGACCCCCCAATTGCGCCATAAGGCTCTCGAAGATGTCATGAGCCGCAGTCCCCGCTTCAGCGACCCACCCGCACAGCGGATCAGCGACTATTTCGGCGCTAATGTGTTCAATGAGGACGCCATGCGCATGTTCCTGACCGAGGACGCATACTACGCTGTGCGCAAAGCGGTCACCCACGGTTCACGCATCGACCGGAAGTTGGCCGACCAGGTGGCCAGCGGCATGAAGGAATGGGCCGCCACCAAGGGTTCCACACACTATACGCACTGGTTCCAACCGCTGACCGGACTGAGCGCCGAGAAGCACGACGCGTTCTTCGAGCCGATAGCCGGAGGTAGAAGCATCGAACGATTCGATGGCACCATGCTCGTGCAGCAGGAGCCCGATGCCAGTAGTTTCCCGAGCGGCGGCATCCGCAACACCTTCGAAGCGCGCGGTTACACGGCATGGGACCCCAGCAGTCCAGCCTTCATCATCGGACGCACGTTGTGCATTCCCACCATCTTCATCAGTTACACAGGCGAGGCCCTGGATTACAAGATGCCGCTCCTGCGTGCGATCCGTGCTGTGGATGATGCAGCCACCGCGGTATGCCAGTACTTCGACAAGGATGTGACCAAGGTGATCACCACCCTGGGCTGGGAACAGGAGTACTTCCTGATCGACAAGGCGCTGCTTTTGGCACGTCCCGACATCATGATGAGCGGCCGTGCCTTGTTCGGCCACATCCCCGCCAAGGGCCAGCAGTTGGAGGATCATTACTTCGGAAGCATCCCGGACCGGGTGCGTGCCTGCATGCGCGACTTCGAGACCGAGGCGCTCCTGCTCGGTATCCCGGTGAAGACCCGTCACAACGAAGTGGCGCCGAACCAGTTCGAATGTGCACCGGTCTTCGAGGAGATGAACCTCGCCGTGGATCACAACGTGCTGTTGATGGACATCATGGAGAAGGTGGCCCAGAAGCACGAGTTCCGCGTCTTGTTCCACGAGAAACCCTATGCCGGGGTGAACGGGAGCGGCAAGCACAACAACTGGAGCCTGGCCACCAACACGGGCCGCAACCTGTTGAAACCAGCCAAGACGCCGAAGGAGAACATGCAGTTCCTCACCTTCTTCGTCAACACCATCGCGGCGATCCATGCACACGCCGACGTGGTCAGGGCGAGCATCGCCAGCGCCGGCAACGACCATCGCCTGGGGGCGAACGAAGCACCGCCGGCCATCATCAGCGTGTTCATCGGAGGGCACCTCTCGCGTCTTCTGGACGAGATCGAGAAGAACGTGAAGAGCAAGATGAGCCCCGAATTGAAGACCGAGTTGAAGCTCGATATCGGCAGGATCCCAGCAGTGATGCTGGACAATACCGATCGGAACCGGACCAGCCCCTTCGCCTTCACCGGCAACAAGTTCGAGTTCAGGGCCGTGGGTAGCAGCGCCAATTGTGCCGGACCCATGACCGTGCTCAATACCATCGTGGCGGCACAGTTGCGTTCGTTCAAGAAGAATGTGGATGCGCTCATCGACAAGGGCACCAAGAAGGACGAAGCCATCCTGCGTGTGCTACGCGACGTCATCGTGGAGAGCCGTTCGATCCGCTTCGAAGGCAACGGTTACGGAGAGGAATGGGTGAAAGAAGCCGCCAAGCGCGGGCTCAATAACCTGAAGGACACGCCACGCGCATTGGATGTTTGGAAGCGCAAGGAGACCAGACAGCTCTTTGCGGACATGGGCGTGCTCAGTGCCGTTGAGATGGAGGCCCGTCACGAGATCGAGCTGCACAGTTATACCCTGAAGATCCAGATCGAAAGCCGTGTGGCGGGCGATCTGGCCAAGAACCACATCGTTCCCACGGCCATCGTCTACCAGAACCGCTTGCTGGAGAATGTGCGGGGGCTGCGTGATATACTGCCGGCCGACAGGGCCAAGAAGGCCAGTGCCACACAGGTCCAGTTGATCGAGGAGATCAGTGAACGGCTGGGCGCCATCATGACCATGGTGGAGGAAATGACCGAGGAACGGAGGAAGGCCAATGTGATCGTGGATGCACGCGAACGCGCCATCGCCTATTGCGATAAGGTGAAGCCCTACCTGGAGAGCATCCGGTACCAGAGCGACAAGTTGGAACTGCTGGTGGATGATGAGCTTTGGCCGCTGCCCAAGATGCGGGAGTTGCTGTTCACCCGGTGAACAGTGCTGTTCGCGATGTCACAGGCAGCGGCAAGATGGGACCGCGTGATGCGTTACAAGTGTCCATTGCTTTGCGGTTTGCCATTGCGGGATCTCCTTATCTTCGCCCGGACCTCAAATCCCGGATACAACCACATCCTCACCAGATGATCACACGGAACCTTCTGGCCGGCTTCCTGCTCAGCCTGCTTTGTACCACCGCTTCCATGGCACAGACCAAATTGGCCGAAGAGGCTGACGAGGCATATACCAAGGGGTACTACTACAATGCCATCGAGCTGTACAAGAAGGCCTACACCGTGGAGAAGAAAGCCAGCCTCAAGGCCGAGCTTATCTTCAAGGTGGCTGAGAGTTATCGCGCACTGGGGGACGCTGCACAGGCCGAAGTATGGTACGACAAGGCCAACAAGGCGCAGTATACCGATCCCATCACCTACTACTGGATCGGGGAGATGCTCAAGCAGCAAGGCAAGTACGCCGATGCCATCGCCTCCTACAACCGGTACAAGGAGAAAAAGCCCGGTGACGGCCGTGCCGATGCCAGCATTGCACAAAGCGAACTGGCCCAGAAGTGGGTGGACAGCCCCACGCGGTACGATGTATCCCCCGAGGTGTTGCTCAATACGCCGCAGTACGATTTCTCCCCGGCATTCAGCGACAAGAACAATCAGAGCGTGGTCTTCACCAGTACCAGACAGGCCTCCACCGGTACCGAAGTGGACCAGGTGCTCGGTGAGAATTTCAGCGACCTGTTCGCCAGCACGCGGGACCGCCTCGGCAAATGGAGCGAGCCCACCAAACTACCACCATCGATCAATGGATTCGGGAACGAAGGTGCGCCCACCTTCAACAGCACGCGCACGGTGTTCTATTTCACCCGCTGCCCCATGGAGAAGAAGAAGGTGTACGGCTGCGACATCTGGATGAGCAAGAAGGTGGGGAACAATTACTCCGAACCGGAGATGCTCGCACTGAAGGCCAATGTGGAGAAGGACGATACCACCACCGTGGGCCATCCCACACTCACACCCGATGACCAGTACATGATCTTCGCCAGCAACGTGCGCCTCCAAGGACATCAGGGTGGCATGGACCTGTACATCGTGAAGTTGAACGAGGAAGGCAAACCCACCGGTCAGCCCACCAACCTGGGTCCCCAGATCAACACGCGCAAGGCCGAACTCTTCCCGCATGTACGCAGTGACGGAAGTCTGTATTTCTCCTCGAACGGGTACCCCAGCATGGGTGGCATGGACATGTATCGTGCGGAACCGACCGGCGACAATCAGTGGGGACAAGTGGAGAACCTGAAAGCACCATTGAATAGTGCATGGGACGACTTCGGGATCATGTTCGATGCGGAGAACGACCGTGGTTTTTTCACCAGCAATCGTCCGGGTGGCAAGGGGCAGGACGATATCTGGCGCTTCAACATGCCGGACATGGAGTTCGCCCTGCAAGGGGTGGTCTACGACAAGCTTTCGGGACAGCCCATCCCCAACGCCAAGATCAGCGTGGTGGGTACCGATGGCAGCAATTTCAGCGCACTATCGGATGACAATGGTGGCTTCGAGTTCGCCGACAGTGGCACCGACCGTTTCATCAAGGAGAGCACCAGCTATAGCATATTGGCTGAGGCCGAAGGCTATCTGGTGGTGAAGGACCAGGTAACCACGGTGGGTCTCAGCGAGAGCACCACCTTCGTGAAGGAGTACTTCCTGCAACCCGCCCGCCCCGATGTGGTGATCAAACTGCCCGAGGTGCAGTATGATCTTGGAAAGTATGCACTGCGTCCCGAGGGCCAGGATTCTTTGGAAGTCCTCTATCAAACTCTGATCGACAACCCCACCATCATCATCGAACTGGCGGCACACACCGACACCCGCGGTTCCGATGCCAGCAACGACATCCTCTCCCAGAACCGCGCACAAAGCTGCGTGAACTATCTGGTGACGCGCGGCATCGATCCTGCCCGCATGGTAGCCAAGGGATACGGTGAGCGCAAGCCACGGATCAGCGATGCCGAGATCGCCAAGATGAAGACCAAGGAAGAGCAGGAGGCAGCACACCAGCAGAACCGCCGCACCGAATTCCGGGTGCTGAGCTGGGATTACCAACCCAAGGATACCGGCCACGCCCCCCCCAACAGCAATTAGGACCGATACGGACAGGAAGAGCATCCCGACGATCCGGGATGCTCTTCTCTTTAGCCCACCCATGAGCACCAGTAGATACGGGCAGCGCGGCGTTTCATCCGACAAGGAGGATGTACACAAGGCCATCGCCAAACTGGACAAAGGCCTCTTTCCGAAAGCATTCTGCAAGGTGGTCGCTGATGCGCTGAGCGGGAGCCCGGACCATTGCATCGTGATGCATGCCGATGGCGCCGGTACCAAGTCCTCCCTGGCCTATGCCTATTGGAAGGAGACCGGGGACATCACGGTGTGGCACGGTATCGCCCAGGATGCCATCGTGATGAACCTGGACGACCTGCTTTGTGTGGGTGCCACCGATGGCATCCTGCTTAGCAGCACCATCGGTCGGAACAAGCGCCTGATCCCCGTTGAAGTGGTGAGCGCGCTGATCGAAGGAACAGAACACTTTCTGGAGAAGATGCGCGGGCTGGGTATCAGCATCCGCAGCACGGGTGGCGAGACCGCCGATCTGGGGGACCTGGTGCGTACCGTGATCGTGGACAGTACCGTGGTTTGCCGCATGAAGCGCACTGATGTGATCGACAATGCCCGCATCCAGGACGGCGATGTGATCGTGGGCCTGGCCAGCGATGGGCAGGCGAGTTATGAGGACAGCTTCAATGCCGGCATGGGCAGCAACGGTCTTACCAGCGCACGCCATGATCTGTTCGCAAAGGAGTTGGCGGCCCGATATCCGGAGACCTTCGATCCCGGAACGCCGGAAGCGCTGGTCTACAGCGGTCAGGCCAGGCTCACCGATCCGTTGGAAGGAACACCACTGGACTTCGGCAAGGCCGTGCTCTCACCAACGCGGACCTACGCTCCTGTGGTGCGTGAAGTGTTGGCTGCGATGCACGCCGATGTTCACGGCATGGTGCATTGCAGTGGGGGTGCCCAGACCAAGGTCCTGCATTTCGTGGATGAGCTCCGCATCATCAAGGACGACCTCTTTCCCACGCCACCGTTGTTCATGGCCATACAAGGCATGAGCGGCACCGGTTGGCAGGAGATGTACAAGGTTTTCAATATGGGACATCGGCTTGAGTTCTATGTGCCACCTAGTCGCGTTGAGGAGATCATTGCCATCAGTGCGGGTTTCGGAATTCCGGCCAGGCGCATCGGTCGCGTCGAAAAGGCGGCTGCCCGGGAAGTCCATATCAACAGCCCGCACGGCACCTTCACCTACCACTGAGCTTCGATCCGCTGCGTCCGCCACAAAGCGGACCTTTGCGTCCCATCGCCGCCGCGATCCCATGAGCGACCTTTTATCCAAACTCTCTGCCCTCCACGACCGCCGGGAGGAGATCGGCAAGCAGCTCGCGGACCCCACGATCATCGCGGACCAGAAGCGTTTCGTGGAACTGAACCGCACCTACCGCGAACTGGAGGCCATCCAGGAGGTGTTCTTCCGCTTCAGGCAAATGCACGACGACCTGGCCGGCGCCGAGGCCATGCTGCGCACCGAGAAGGACACCGAGATGTTGGACATGGCCCGTGCCGAGCGCGACGGAATGCGTTCCGCGATCGATGCGATGGAGGAGGAGGTGCGCCTGATGCTGGTGCCCACCGACCCCAACGATGCACGCAACTGCACCGTGGAGATCCGGGCGGGGACTGGCGGTGATGAGGCCAGCCTATTCGCCGGTGACCTGTACAAGATGTACACCCGCTATTGCGAAGGCCGCGGATGGAAGGTGGAGGTCGCCGACGTGAGCGAAGGCACGGCGGGAGGCTACAAGGAAGTGGTGTTCAACGTGATCGGCGATGGGGTCTACGGCGTCCTGAAATTCGAAGCCGGTGTACACCGTGTGCAGCGTGTGCCCGCCACGGAATCAAGTGGGCGGATCCATACCAGCGCAGCCACGGTGAACGTGCTTCCCGAGGCGGAGGAGACCGATGTGGAGTTGAAGGACAGTGATGTGAAGATGGAGACCGCACGCAGTGGAGGTGCCGGTGGGCAGAACGTGAACAAGGTGGAGTCGAAGGTGCGGCTCACCCACCTTCCCACGGGCATCGTAGTGATGTGCCAGACCGAGCGGAACCAGTTGGGCAACCGGGTGAAGGCCATGGGCATGTTGCGCACCCGGCTTTACGAGAACAAAGTGCGCGAACAGGAGGCCGCCATCGCCGCGCACCGCAAGAGCCAGGTGACCAGCGGCGACCGCAGCGCCAAGATCCGCACCTACAACTATCCGCAGAGCAGAGTGACCGATCACCGCATCGAATTCACAGCGCACAACCTCCCGGAGATCCTCAACGGGGACCTGGGCGATATCATCGATGCATTGCAGTTGGCGGAACGTACCGAAAAGCTGAAGGTGGAGGCGGGGATCTGAGGGCTCCATCGGCTGATCCGTTATTCGGACCTTTGCGTCGCATGGACCGCAACCGACTCGTAGAGATCATACGCCGCAAGAGGAGCCTGCTTTGTGTGGGCCTCGACACCGAGGATCATCTGGTCCCCGAACACTTCCGGATCGAAAGCCACCCTGTACGCGCATTCAATGAGGCGATCGTGGAGGTTACCCATGATCTCGCCGTGGCCTACAAGCTCAACCTGGCTTTCTATGAAGCGCTCGGCGATCAGGGTTGGCTGGACCTGGAGGCGACCATTTCCTTCATTCGCAGCAAGGGTGACTGCTTCATCATCGCCGATGCGAAACGTGGTGACATCGGCAATACGGCACGCAAATACGCGGAGGCCTTCTTCGATGTGTTGGACGTGGATGCCGTCACCTTATCGCCGTATATGGGCCGCGACAGCATCACACCCTTTCTGGGAAGACCAGGCAAATGGGGGATCGTACTGGGAATTACCAGCAATGCCGGTGCGGAGGACTTCCAGATGATGGAGGTCCCGGGCGGGAGACGCCTGTTCGAGGTGGTCATGGAGCGATGCCAGGAGTGGGGTACATCGGGGGACATGATGTTCGTGGTGGGCGCCACCCGACCTGAGATCCTGGCGGAAGCACGGAGAAATGCCCCGCACCATTTCTTCCTCGTGCCTGGTGTCGGAGCCCAAGGCGGCGACCTCCGATCGGTACTTGATGCGGCCATGACCCCGGAAGGAGGCCTGCTCATCAACAGCAGCCGTGCGATCCTGTACGCAGGCGAAGGCCAGGAGGCGATGCCCGCCGCACGTGCGGCAGCCCGGTCACTCCAACGCCAAATGGAAGAGGCGCTTCGGTCAAGGGAACTGGTCTGAGCAAGTGAACACCGGCGCACGACCCGATCGCCGCAGAAATGATCGGTGGGTTTTGCGATGGTTGTGATATCTTATGCGTCCGTTGACTGACGAATAATCCGTCAGTTCGGTTCGCCAATGCTCCACACACATTCCCCATTGGTCCAGCACTACGGTTCACGGACCACCTTGCCGATAGCGTGTCAAACCTCGGGTACAGGTCGCATGTTGCTGGAGCCGGGCTTTCCGTATGGGGAGGATCTCCTCCAATTCATCTGGGAGTCCCGCCTCTTCGATCAACATGCGTTACGGACCACTGATGGAAGGTCTGTGGAAGTGTTGCACCCTGGCCGGATCCAACACCACAGCGGCCCCGATCTGGAAGGTGCTCAGGTGCGGATCGGGGACCAGCGCTGGGCAGGCAACGTGGAGGTCCATTTGCGGAGCAGTGAATGGAATGCCCATGGACATCAGTACGACCCGGCCTATGAGAACGTGGTATTGCATGTGGTGTATGAACACGACGCCGAAGTACGGACGCAACGCGGCACGGTGATCCCAACCATCGAGTTGTTGCCTCGCGTATCCACCGAAAGCATCGCCATGCACCATGCGCTTATGCGCAGCCGCGACTTCGTACCCTGTGCGCAACACCTTGATCGGCTGGATCCTTTGCGCACCGGCCCATGGCTGGAGCGCGTGCTCATCGAACGCCTTGAACGCAAGACGATGGGAGTGGAGGCCTTGTACCGCCAACTTGGCAACGACCCCGCCGAGACGGTGTACCATCTGCTGGCCCGGGCTTTCGGATTCAAGGTGAACGCGGAACCCTTCGGTATGCTGGCCCATGCGCTGCCCTTGAAAGTATTGCACAAGTACCGCGACGATGCGGTGCGTACGGAAGCATTGCTCTTCGGGCAGGCCGGGCTGTTACAGGTGGACCTCGTCGATGATCATCCTCGGTTGCTGCAGCAGGAACATGCCCACCTGGCGCGCATGCATGCACTGCGTCCCGCACCGGTCGCAGCGTGGAAGTTCGCGCGTATGCGCCCGATGAATTTCCCCACAGTACGCATCGCCCAACTGGCCCAGTTGCTGATGCATTGCAATGGGTCGTTCTCCGATCTGCTGGAAATTGACGATGTGGTCCTGCTCCGCCAGGAGTTGGAAGTGCTGGCGAGTCCATATTGGACCACTCACTACCAGTTCGACAAGCCCAGTACGACGCAGCCCAAACGACTGGGACGCACCGGCACGGACCACCTCATCATCAATGCCATGGTACCGGCGCTTTTCGCCCTCGGACGTTTGGAGGGGCGGGATGACAGAAAGGAGCGCGCGCTGCATTTGTTGGAGCAGCTGCCGGCCGAGCGGAACACGGTGCTTGCGGGCTGGGCCAGCCTTGGTCTCTGCGCGGATACCGCAGCCCGGGGCCAGGCACTCCTGGAGCTTCGCGATACCTATTGTACGAACCGAAGTTGCTTATCTTGCGGCATCGGCAACCAATTGCTCCGAAAGACCGTTCCGCGTTCGGGTACGCTGTAGCAGCGACAGTTCAAGGTCGGAACCCGGTCAGCACTTATCCCTATAGCCTGTGATATCCCGCATCAAGACTCGGTTCGAGCAGCAGGCCTTCGGCGTGTGTGAATGGTGGGCGGGCAAACTCAACGTAAAGACCGAACAGGTCCGGCTCAGCTTCATCTATCTGAGCTTCATCACCGCTGGAGCACATCTGGTGATCTATCTGGTGATGGCTTTCGTGCTTCAGCACAAGGAACGCATCAAGCATCCTTTCAGGAAACGGAGCACGGTGTGGGATCTGTGATGCCCAATCGCCCTCTCGCGGGAACAGATGTTCATTGGCGCCAGACCGTGATGATGTATTGGTAGGGTAGCGTGGAATTGTCCACCCGGGAACGTATGAAGCCGGCCTGATACAGTTCCTCAAGTACGGTGTGGTAGGCCACCTTCATTTCGCTGGGTGGCCCCAACGGCTGTTCCTCAACATGGTGATCGATCACGATAAGACGTCCACCCGAGCGGATGCCATCGTGCACGGCAGCGAAGTAGTCGGCGCGATCATCGATCCGGTGGTAGGTGTTCACGGCGATCACGATATCAACTTCCCCGGGTGAAAGTGAGGGATCGACCTTCGACACATGCCGTGTTGAGATGCGTTCCTTGATACCACCCGGCATGCGGCTCCGTTTCGTTTCGACATGGTCCAGGAAGCGCTCGTCCGCATCGGCACAGATCACGTTGGCACCGGCATCCGCAAGGCGGAACGAAAAATATCCCGAACCGCAACCCAGGTCCATCACCGTCAACCCGTTCAGGTCTCCCAACATCGCCACCACGGTGTCGGGTCGCTGCCACGCTTCCCGTTGGGGATCCTCTTCCTGGGCGATCAGATGCTTCAGGTCAAGGGTATCCACTTGTGGCTCTGGCGCGGATGGATATAAAGTGGCAGTGTCGAACTGTCCCCAGGCCAGAAGGCAGGTGAAGCATAGTATGAACGCGGTGAGAGAACGCATGATCATGTGCAACTGAGCTTGCACTGTTCAAAGATATCGCAGGGCTCGAACACATGGGCCTGGGACTTGTCAAAGTGGGGGCCCTACCATTATTCAGTTCACAGGCCTTCCCATTACATTCGCCACCTCCCCAGCCAGTTTCTCCGACCGACCTGTAGCCGAACACATGGTGACGAATGAGGATCGCAAGGTGATCGACCTGATGATCATCGGTGCCCAGAAAGCAGGCACGACATCCTTGAACAACTATTTGGCAGAGCATCCGGAGCTGCTCGGTCATTCAGAAACAGAGTTCGGTTTCTTCGGACATGATGAACTCTACCAAGCGGGTTTCGATGCGGCCTTCGCGCGGTATTTCGATAGGGGGAGCATCGGTAGCAGCAAGTACACTGTGGCCAAGAACGCGTCGCTGTACACCATGGAGCATGCGATCCAGCGTCTTCATGCGCACAACCCCGGTTGCAAACTGGTCTTCCTGGTGCGCGAACCCGTGGCACGTGCGTATTCGGCATATGCCATGGAGGTGTTCAATGGCTGGATGAAGCGGGACTTCTCGGAACTCCGAACCTTGATGGAAGAGGAAGATCATGCTGATGTGATGTTCCGTTTCTTCATTCGAATGGGCTTCTATGCTGAACACTTGAAAATGGTCCAGCGCTATTTTCCCCGGGAGCAGGTGCGCGTGTTCCTGTTCGAGGATCTGAAGCGTGATCCATTGATGCTATGCCGGGACATCTTTGAATGGATCGGTGTGCGCACGGATTTCATTCCCAAGGTCGAGGTGACCCACAACCGAAGTGGCCAGGCACGTTCGCTTTGGTTGACCCGGTTGATCTCCAAGTTGAATCGCAGGGACGCACCTTTGTCCCGGCTTGCCAAAGCCATCCTGCCGTATCGGACGATCAGCGGTATCAGGTCATTCCTGTTCCGGTTGAACAGATCGTCCCGGACCATCCCGCCCATCTCCCCCGAGATGAAAGAATTCCTTCATGACTATTATCGACCACATGTTCAGGAATTGGAGCGAATGACCGGTTTGGATCTGGCCCATGCATGGAAGTGAGCCACGCCAGGGATGCTCCTTGTAGCTTCGCGTCGTCATGAAGATCCTTATCACCGGTAGTAACGGGCTTACGGGACAGAAGCTCGTCGACGCACTGCGCAATGACCCTGAGGTCCATTTGATCGCGACGAGTCGGGGAGAGGACCGCAGTCCCGACCCCTTGGGAGCGCAGTACCGCAGCATGGATATCACCGACCGTGAGGAAGTGGATACCGTGTTCGATGCGGAACGTCCTGATGCGGTCATCCATACTGCGGCCATGACCAACGTGGACGCCTGCGCCCTGGATCCGGAAACCTGTCATCTGCAGAACGTGGTGGCCACGGGAAATCTGTTGCAGGCAGCCAGACGGAACGACTGCCACTTCATTCACATGAGCACCGACTTCGTCTTCGATGGCCGCAACGGACCATATCGGGAGGAGGATGAACCGGCACCCTTGAGCGTATACGGCCAAAGCAAACTCGACAGCGAACAGCTGGTGATGAACGCGGGTTTGTCCAAATGGGCCATCGCACGTACCATCATCGTGTACGGTATCACGGCGGACATGAGCCGCAGCAATGTGGTGCTCTGGGCCAAGGGCGCATTGGAGAAGGGCAGGGCGATCAACGTGGTGGATGACCAGTGGCGGATGCCCACCCTGGCCGAGGATCTGGCCGATGGATGTATCCGAATTGCCAAGCGTCGTGCAACGGGCATCTATCATCTCAGCGGCCCTGATGGAATGACGATCCTTGAACTCGTGTACCGGGTGGGCGCGTTCTTCGGCCTGGACACCTCTGTGGTGACGCCGATCAAGAGCAACAGCCTGGGCCAGCCGGCCCTGCGACCACCTCGGACCGGATTCATCCTTGACAAGGCACGCCGGGACCTGGGGTATGCGCCGCGCGGTTTCGAGGAAGGAATGGCGGTCCTGGAGTCCCAATTGAGCGCCTTGTCCTCACATTGATCGGGTCCGGGTAACGCCCTGCGTCGTTCTTCCGGTACGAACGGTCATCCACGTTGGCTGACCCAGGGTCCATGCGTAAGTGTTGTGTGACCAATGGACGGGTGGGCCAAAGTGTCGCTGATCCACCATAGCTTGAAATTCTATCTTGGCGGGCCGCTAACCTGAACACATGTCATTGACACAGAAGGAAGCCTGGGGAACACGCGTGGGTCTGATCCTCGCGATGGCGGGCAATGCGGTCGGTTTGGGGAATTTCCTGCGCTTCCCTGTCCAGGCCGTGAACAACGGGGGAGGGGCCTTCATCATTCCTTACCTGGTCTGCTTCCTGTTGATGGGCATTCCCCTCCTGTGGATCGAATGGAGCATGGGGCGCTATGGGGGTCGTTTTGGTCATCATAGCACACCGTTCATCCTGGACAACATGACCAAGCGCGCCTTCTGGAAATACTTCGGTGTGTTCGGCATCTTCACGAATATCGCAGTGGCAGCTTATTACTGTTACATCGAAAGCTGGACGATGAGCTACGTGTGGCATAGCATACGAGGCACATTCGATGGCCTCAGCCAGACCGAGGTAGCCCAGTTCTTCACCAATTATGTGGACATCGGGCATAGTACCACAGGCATTCCCTATGAGGCCGTGGTCTTTTACATTCTCTGTCTCGGCTTGAACACCTTCATCCTTTCACGCGGATTGCGCGGGGTGGAGCGTGCCGCGCAGATCGGTATGCCACTGCTCATCCTCTTCGGGGTCTTTCTTGCAATTCGTGGGCTCACTTTGGGTACCAGCGGTGCCAGTGCTGAAGTCCCGGATGCCAGTGCTTGGGATGGCATCAATTTCCTCTGGACGCCACAGTTCGACAGCTTGAGCAATCCCAAAGTATGGTTGGCCGCTGCCGGACAGATCTTCTTCACCCTAAGCGTAGGCATGGGCACCATTCATTGCTATGCTGCCTATGTGAAGGCCAAGGACGACATTGCGCTGAACGCGGTGACCAGTGGCTTTACCAACGAATTCGTGGAAGTCGTGCTGGGCAGCCTGATCGTCATCCCGATCGCTGCTGGTTACCTCGGACTTGATTGGGTGAAGGAGAATGCGGGCTTTGGAATGGCTTTCCAGACCATGCCCTTCCTGTTCGATAAATGGGGACCTGTGCTCAGCGTCATCGCCGGTGTCATGTGGTTCGGGCTGCTCTTCTTCGCGGGGATCACCTCCTCACTCGCCATGGGCACACCATGGATGGGCTTCATGCGCGATGAATTCGGATGGGGGCGGGGCAAGGGGGCCATTACCTTCGGCTTGCTGGTGCTGGCCTTGGGTTTGCCCACTGTGTTCTTCTACGAGTATGGTGTATTTGACGAGTACGACTACTGGGCCGGTACGGTAAGCCTGGTGATCTTTGCTTTGGCCGAGACCATCCTGTTCGCATGGATCTTCGGCATCCACAAAGGGTGGGAAGAGCTTAAACGAGGTTCTGATATCCGCCTCCCAGGCGTGTACAAGTTCATCATCAAATACATCACACCGCTCCTGCTCACGTTCGTGTTCATCGGATCCCTGTTCACGCCGGTCGGGAATGAATGGCAGACAGCCTTCGCGTCGCTTTTCGCCGGACACGGCTGGCCCTTGGACGATACTTCCCTGGTGCAGATGGTGGCGAACAGCGGCCTGAACAAACAGATCGCCGCGGCCACGGACCCTGTCCAGTTGGAGTATCTGCAGGACCGTCGGTTCTTCATCAATCTGGCGCGCGCGATCCTGACCCTTACGTTCCTGGGGCTTTGTACATTGGTCTATGTGGCCGGACTGCGTCGATTGAAAGAGACGTCAAAAACCTCCAAGTCATGAACACCAGCGCCTTGATCTTGATGCTTTCGGTGCAGCTCACGGTGGTGGGTTGTGCGGCCTGGTTCTACTATCGTGTGCTTACGACACCACCACGCCCGGAACCCGATAGCTACGAAGAGAATGACGACGGATCCTGATAAGCTGCAATCACCTGCAACCAAAGGTTGGTGGCGTCAAGGGTGAACAGGCATATGGTCCGGATGATGAACTTCCCTAGGCACTGCACCTGGTAAATGATCGGATCCCGGACAAAGCCGGTGGCTGGCCGCATATCCGAATGATCCACGCGCCAAGCTCAAGGTCCTGGACCGTAGCGCGAGTAGAGACCATGCCGGTGGACAGTTTGAAAGCGAGCTTTTTACCAGTGGTACGGGTTGGGTGCGGCCACCACCAGGACTGTTTCCTTCAACGGTGACCATTGCGCAACTGGAGCGGCGGGGCCATCCTGTGAGTCTCGCTTCAGGAGGAGAGGTGTCGCTGAACACGCCTATATTTCGGAAGAAGTGGCGATCCCATGAAGGACACTTGGAAGCGACGCCCGTTGAAGGAACAGGTCAAGGACCTGCTCACGTTGCACGCCAGTGAACGCGGTGCCGCACTGCTGCTCATGTTGGTCCTGGTGTTCTTGTCCACATTGGTGTCCTACGAACAATGGTTCCGGGAACCGCCGGTCGCCGATCTCGAACCGTTGGAACGTGAGATGAATGCCTGGCTGGCCGAAGCGCGCGAGCAAGCCGCGCAGGACAGCATCCGGTTGCAACCATTTCCCTTCGACCCGAACACCACGGAGCGAAGTGAGTGGCTCGCCCTAGGGTTGAGCGATCGTCAGGTGGACGGTGTGGAACGGTACATGGCGAAAGGTGGCCGTTTCCGAGTGAAGAACGACCTGGGTCGTATGTACAGCATCCCTGCTGAACAGTTCGAACGGCTCAAACCATTCATCCAACTACCCGACGACCTGCCGATAAGGGAGATCGGGAAGCGTCCATCGTATGCACATGGGTCCGGGGCCCGGCAGGACGGAGGACCGCGCGCGGATCATCCCACTTATGAACGCCGTGAAGCCGTGCACTACGCCAAAGTGGAGGTGAACACGGCGGACAGCGCGGAGCTCGTTGCGCTACCGGGCATCGGCCCCTCCTTCGCCAAAGGCATTCTGAAGTATCGGGAGATGCTCGGTGGGTATGTTTCGTTGGAGCAGATGGCTGAGGTGTATGTCCTGAAGGACAAGCCCGATGCGTTGGCGCGCATGAAGGAACTATTGATCGTGGACACCATGATGGTGCGACGGATCGCGATCAATACATGCACCGTGGAGGAGTTGGCGGCACATCCCTATATCCGTTGGCAACTGGCAAAACCGTTGCTGGCCTACAGGAACAACCACGGACCCTTCAAGGAGTTGTCCGAACTGCGCGGCTGCCACGTGATCGATGAAACGGTGTTCCGTAAACTTGCGCCCTATTTGACCGTGGAGTGATCGACCTGCAGACCCGCCTGAAGACCGCGATCCGCGATGTGCCGGATTTTCCCAAGGCTGGAATTCTCTTTCGGGACATCACCCCGGTACTGGAGAATGCATCGCTCGTTCGGGCCGCAGTGGAGGGTTTCGCCACGGCGCTGGGTGGGAGCCGCATCGATGCCATCGCCGGTATCGAGAGCCGTGGATTTCTTTTCGGCGTTCCGCTGGCCATGCACTTGAACGTACCGTTCATCACCGTCCGTAAGAAAGGCAAGCTGCCCTATCGCACCGTGAGCTACAAGTACGACCTCGAATACGGCAGTGCCGAGATCGAAATGCACCAGGACGTGGTGAAGCCTGGGATGCGTGTTCTGGTGCACGACGACCTGCTGGCCACCGGTGGAACAGCTGCAGCCAGTGCAGAGCTCATCCTCCAACAACGAGGGGTGGTGGCCGGTTTCAGTTTCCTCATTGAATTATCCTTCCTGGGCGGCATCGAACGTTTGAAGCCGTACGACTGCGACATCACCCGCCTTGTGACCTATTAACCCCCATCCATGGAATTCACCACCACAGAGAGCCAGACCATGGTCACGCAGTCAGTTCGTGACCTTTGTGAACGTGAACTTCGTCCACATGTGATGGAATGGGACGAGGCGCAACACATGCCGCTTGATCTGTTCAAGAAGCACTTCGGTCCCAATGGCATGCTGGGCGTACTGGTCCCCGAGGAGCACGGCGGGTCGGGCCTGGGCTATTTCGAGTACATCAGCACCATTGTTGAAGTGGCCAGGATCTGCGGTAGCGTGGGCCTCAGCGTGGCTGCGCACAACAGTCTGTGCACCGGGCACATCCTGCAGTTCGCAAATGCTGAACAGAAGAAGCGCTGGCTTCCGAAACTGGCGGCCGGCGAGTGGCTGGGTGCCTGGGCGCTTACCGAACCCGGCACAGGCAGCGATGCGATGCGCATGAAATGCACCGCCCGGAAGGAGGGCGACGAATGGGTGATCAACGGAACCAAATGCTGGATCACGCACGGCATCAGCAGCGATGTGATGGTGGCCATCGTTCGGACCGGCGATCTGTTGGACAGCAAAGGCATGACAGCGTTCGTGATCGAGCGTGGTACAAAAGGCCTGAAGGCAGGCAAGAAGGAGAACAAGCTGGGGATGCGCGCCAGCGAGACCGCCGAGGTCATCTTCGAGGACTGCCGAGTACCAGAGGAAAATATCCTTGGCAAGGTGGGGGAGGGCTTCCAGCAAGCCATGAAAGTGCTGGACGGTGGACGCATCAGCATCGCGGCGCTCAGCATCGGAATAGCCAAAGGCGCCTATGATGCCAGCGTGAAGTATGCCAAGGAGCGCGAACAGTTCGGCCAGCCCATCGCCAATTTCCAGGCGATCGCGTTCAAGCTGGCCGACATGGCAACCCGTATCGAGGCAGCCGAGCTCCTCACATTGCAGGCCGCCGACCTTAAGAACCGGGGTAAGAAGATGACCAAGGAGAGCGCGATGGCCAAGTACTACGCCAGTGAAGTGGCCGTATGGGCCAGCAATGAGGCGGTGCAGATCTTCGGCGGATACGGCTACACCAAGGACTTCCCCGTGGAGAAGTTCTACCGTGATAGCAAGCTTTGCACCATCGGGGAGGGCACCAGCGAGATCCAGAAACTGGTGATCAGCCGGAATGTGCTGAAGGGCTGAGGCATCGATCCGACCTGGTCGCCGTCAAGCATCACTGCTGAGCGGTCGGCCGTTTTTCGCACGGTGGGCCCGCACGCCCAACCACACCAGCAACATCACGGATGGGAACATGATAAGGCTGTAGATCGCCGAGGGGATGGTCATGGTCGAGTTCTGCAGAATGCCTGCGGCGATGGCGATGCCCAGGGTACCGTTCACTACGCCCACCTCCACACCCACGGTCACCGCCTGATTTACATTGCCGGTAAGCATGCGCGTAACGCCGTACCCGAGCGCCATCCCCACCAGGTTCAGCACCAGTGCCAGCGGACCGGCCGTGCCGAAAAGCGCGGCCAGGTTCTCGTGCTCCTTCAGCAGTGCGGCAGCGATGATCAGCACCAGGAACACGGCGGAAAGCACCTTCACCGGGCGTTCGGCGCGTTTCGAGAAGGCCGGCCGTCCGGCGTGGATGATCATGCCGATGGCCACAGGGACCACCGTGATGACGAGGATCTGAACGACCGTCTTCAGCAACGGTAGTTCGATCTCGCGTACCTCCCCCATGAAACGCACCAGGCCCCAATTCACCATCAGGGGGATGGTGAAGACGGTGATGACGCTAGCAATGGCGGTGATCGTGATGGAAAGGGCCACATCGCCCCGGGCCAGGTTGGTGATCAGATTGGTCGTTGCACCGCCGGGGCATGCGGCCAGAAGGATGAATCCCACGGCCAGCTCCGGTTCCATCGGCATCACCTGCAACAGCAGGTAGGTCAACGCCGGGATGACCAAAAGTTTGAGCACCAAGCCGAGGGCCACGGCCCCGGGAAAACGTGCCACGCGCTTGAAATCATCCGGAACGAGCGTAAGTCCCATGCCCAGCATGATGATGAACAGGGCAAGCGGCAGGAACACCTGTGTGATCAAGCTCTCCTCCATGGCGGCGGGTTGGTGGCAGCGAAGCTAACCGCATTGGCTTTCCGCCGCCCAGGCTCCACTGTCGACTCAACACTTTGCTGCATCGCCATTTGCAGTTGTGCCGAACCGATCTATATTTGCGCCCCCGAATCAAGGAACAAGACCATGCTGATCATCCCGGTAAAGGAAGGCGAGAGCATCGACAAGGCGCTCAAGAAGTTCAAGAAGAAGTTCGAACGCACCCAGACGATGCGCCAGTTGCGCCGCCGTCAGGCGTTCATCAAGCCGTCGATCGTGCGCCGCAAGGAAATGATCCGTGCTGCCTACAAACTGACCCTGCAGACGGACGAGCAATAGCTCCCACTGCTTCGCGTTGGAAGGCGAAAGGTCCCCTCGGGACTTTTCGCCTTCTTTGTTACGCATGATCCTGGACCGCTACCTCGACCATCTGACTTACGAAAAACGGTACAGCCCCAATACGGTTGCGGCATACCGACGCGACCTGCTACAGTTCCAGGAAGCCATCAAGGTGCGGGGCATCATGGAGCCCGAGGCCGCCACCGACAAGGCCGTGCGCACATGGATGATGCAGCTCATGGAACAGGGCCTTGGAGCACGTACCGTGAACCGGAAGCTCAGCGCATTGCGAGGATTCTTCCGTTTCGCCCGGCTCACCGGCACGATCGCCACGGAGCCTACTGCACTGATCGACCCGCCCAAGACCCCCAAACGACTTCCGGAGTTCGTCGAAACAGGGCGGATGGACAGGCTCTTCGACGAACCGACCTGGCCCGAAGGGTATCGTGGGGTACTGCACCGCCTTGTTCTCGAACTGCTGTACGGGACCGGCATGCGACTCGCGGAACTGATCGGCGCCACGGTGGGCGACGCTGACCTGGGCGCAGGCACGTTGCGGGTGCTGGGCAAGCGGAACAAGGAGCGCATCATCCCTTTGGGCTTGTCATTGACCCAGTTGTTGCAGGAGTACATCGACGCGCGTTCCGCCCTGTTCGGTGAACCTGCCGCCCCTTCGCCATTGCTGGTGGGGGAGAAGGGGAAACAGTTGGGGAGGCGTAGCGTACAACGACTTGTGGTGCATTATCTTGGAGCGGTAACTTCCCAACGCAAAAAGAGCCCCCATGTCCTGCGCCACACCTTCGCCACCCATATGCTCAATAACGGAGCCGACCTCAACGCAGTGAAGGAACTACTGGGCCACGCAAGCCTGGCCGCCACGCAGGTCTACACCCACAACACCGTGGAGAAACTCAGGAAAGTGCATGCCCAGGCCCACCCCCGCGGTGGCAGGAAGGCATCATCATAATGAACCTTGAACAGAACAACATGAACGTGAACGTGCATTCCATCCATTTCGACGCTGATGTCAAACTGGTAAGCTTCATCAAGGAAAAACTGGGGAAACTCACCCAGTTCCACGATAGTATCCTTTCGGCCGAAGTGTTCCTGCGTCTGGAGCATGATGGGGAGAACAGGGAGAACAAGGTGGTGGATATCCGGCTTGCGGTGCCCGGCCGGGAACACTTTGCAAAAAGGCAGGGGAAGACATTCGAAGAGGCGGTCATCAGCACGTTGGAAGCCCTCCGCAGCCAGGTGGAGCGCACCAAGGAGCGGCTCCGGAAGGCGTCTTAGTCACTCTTTTTATCGCGCGGATCCCAGGGGTTCGCATACCTCCACCGGGGCCACGATGAAGATCGTGGCCCCGGTTGTTTGGTGGGGATCCGATTCTTACTACATTTGCAGGCCCAATTCCGGCCCTTGCGGTTTGAATCGGGTGTATAAGGAACGTTCTTTCCCTTGATGTACAGGCCAATGTAGCTCAGCTGGTAGAGCAGCTGATTTGTAATCAGCCGGTCGTGGGTTCGAGTCCCTCCATTGGCTCCAGGAGCCGATCCATGGGGAGATACCCAAGTGGCCAACGGGGGCAGACTGTAAATCTGCTGCTTCACAGCTTCGTAGGTTCGAATCCTGCTCTCCCCACCCGAAACTCCCCGAAGATCCGGAACCCGAAGTGGGCGATGGTATGCGGGGATCAGGGATCCGAACACGACCGGCAAGCACAGGCGGGAGTAGCTCAGTTGGTAGAGCATCAGCCTTCCAAGCTGAATGTCGCGGGTTCGAGTCTCGTCTCCCGCTCTACGGTCGCCTCGGTCCTTGAATACAGGACCAAGGGCGGCAAAGCAACCCCGGCTCCCTCCCAAGGAGCCGGTAATTCGGTCAAAAGCCTTTGTAGCTCAGGGGTAGAGCACTTCCTTGGTAAGGAAGAGGTCCCGGGTTCAATTCCCGGCAAAGGCTCCAACACTACAAGACCAGCACGAACTACAGGTCCGGACGTCAATAGAAAGGCCAAGTACAGCGAAGTAAAGGACCGAACACAACACGAACAATAAACGATCGACCGTCATGGCAAAGGAGACATTCCAACGTACCAAGCCGCACGTCAACATCGGAACCATCGGTCACGTCGACCATGGCAAGACCACGTTGACAGCAGCCATCACTTCCGTACTCGCCTCGAAAGGGCTGTCGGAGAAGCGCAGCTTCGATTCCATCGACAATGCACCCGAGGAAAAGGAGCGCGGTATCACCATCAACACGGCACACGTGGAGTACTCGACGGCCAACCGTCACTACGCACACGTTGACTGCCCGGGCCACGCTGACTATGTGAAGAACATGGTGACGGGTGCTGCCCAAATGGACGGCGCCATCCTGGTGGTGGCCGCCACCGACGGTCCCATGCCCCAGACGCGCGAGCACATCCTGCTCGGCCGCCAGGTGGGTGTGCCCAAGATCGTGGTGTTCATGAACAAGGT
>JBGTIB010000248.1:0-11623 GCA_041745875.1 Flavobacteriales bacterium
TTTTCAATTCAGGCCTAGCCAAGCGCAGCTTGAGCGTGGGCCTGAATTGAAAAGCCCAGGAGCGCGCAGCGATCCCAGGGCTTCACTTGTAGCCTCCCCCACCGGGAAAGACCGACCGGAGGGAGGTCGATCCCTTTCTTCCTCCAGCTGCTGCAAGTTTGCCGCGCAGCGATCCGAGGGCTGCACTTGTAGGCCTCCCAGGGAAAGACCAACCCCATCCGGCAACGGCAAGTTCCGCCACACCACCGGTCGTTGCTCGTCAGCCACAGGACGTAACTTTGTTCTTATGCGCTTCATCCGACACCTGCTGCCGCTCCTGTTGCTCGGTCCCACTGCCTTGTGTTCCATGGCTGCGGTGGAGTTGGTGGTGGAGACCCGCACCTTCCACCTTCCGGGCAATGGACCGCGTGTGGAGGTGAACATGGTGATGCTCGCAGGAACGGTGGGTAGTGTAATGAATGAGCGCGGGTTCCATCGTTCCGAAGTGGAGGTCTTGACGCTGATCGAGCGCGATGGTGAGATCGTGGATTTTTCCAAGACCGTGGTGCAGGGCCCCGAACGCCTGGACAGCATGCCCATGGACCTTCTGCATCAGGAGTTCTTCGATCTGGCGCCGGGCTCCTATGATCTATGGGTTGAAGTACGTGACATCGGCATGGGCGATACGCTGGCCACTCGGTATAGTGCACCACTGGCCGTTGGGGCGCTGGCCGCCGGTGTTTCGATCTCCGACATCCTGTTGGCCGAGCGGATCGAAACGGCCACGGAAGGCCAGCCTAACAAGTATGGCTACCATGCGGTGCCCCTGCTGAGCGACTACTATCCAGCCAACTTCACCACGATCAATTTCTACGCGGAGGTCTATGGCACGGATGAGCACTTCGGAAGCGATAGTCTTTATCTGCTCACCTACCAGTTGGAAGGATACGAGAGCGGCAAGGTGCATGGCGACCTCAAACGGATCATGCGCCCCAAGGCAAAAACCGTGGAACCCATCATTGCACAGTTGGACATCAGCAAGATCGGCTCGGGCAACTACCTCCTTTCGATCGAGGTACGGGACCGGAAGGGTGAACTCGTGGCCCGGCGCGAGCAGTTCCTCCAGCGCAACAACCCGGTCACCTACAATTACGACCTACAGGCCATGGATCAGTTCGATGTGCGCACCACGTTCGTCGATGCGTACAGGAATGGCGATACGTTGGTGGAGTTCATCAACAGCCTGCGTCCCATCGCCGATCACCTTGAGCGCAAGATCATCGACGACCGTTGGAAGGACCGGGATATGGAATTGATGAAGCGTTTCTTCTACAGCTTCTGGGCCAACCGCAGTACGGACCCTCATGCTGCATGGGAGTCATACAGGGATCAGGTTACCAAGGTGAACCGTCTGTTCGGATGCCGGAACCTGAAAGGCTATGAGAGTGATCGTGGCAGTGTGTACCTGAAGTATGGCGCACCCGATACGATGATGGACCGCTTCAACGAAATGGATGCTTATCCGTATAGCATCTGGCACTATTACCGCGCAGGCAAGTACACCAATCGCCGTTTCGTATTCTACCAGCCTTCATTGGCCCATGCCTGCCTGGAATTGTTGCACAGCGAAGTGCCGGGCGAGATCCAGAACCCGCGCTGGAACCAGATCCTGCATTCGCGCAATGTGGCCATGCCCGGGGTGGACCCTGAACGCGTGAACACGTTGAGCGGCGAGCGGGCCAACGAGTTCTTCGATATGCCCCGCTGATCCCGGCCCGAAACACCATTTTTGCGTCGCCCGGCGTTGGGCACTTGGCATGCATACGGCCGTGGTCATACTCAATTGGAACGGCATCGGCTGGCTCCAACGCTTCCTTCCCGTGGTGCTGCGCCACAGTGCAGGGGCCTCGGTGGTGGTGGCGGACAATGCCTCGTCCGATGGCTCCATGGCCTGGGTGGCACGGTCCCATCCCGAAGTGCAGCGTGTCGTCCTGTCCCGGAACCACGGCTTCGCTGAAGGCTACAACCTGGCACTGGCACAAGTATCCGCCGACAGATATGTCCTGTTGAATTCCGATGTGGAAGTGACCGATGGTTGGCTTGCCAACCTGGAACAACGACTCGATGACAACCCCGATATGGCCGCCTGCCAACCCAAGGTGCTTTGTCATGCCGATCGGCACCGCTTCGAACATGCCGGTGCCGCTGGCGGGTATATCGACCGCAATGGATATCCCTTCTGCAGGGGTCGCATCTTCGAACTTACCGAGGAGGACCGCGGCCAGTACGATGATGAACGCGATGTGTTCTGGGCCACCGGTGCCTGTTTCATGGTGCGTGCAGAAGCATTCCATGCCGTGGGTGGTTTCGATCCAGCCCTCTTTGCTCATATGGAAGAGATCGACCTGTGTTGGCGGCTTCGGCGCCGTGGCTGGCGCATCGGCTACACCAGTCGATCGGTGGTGCATCATGTGGGTGGTGGCTCCCTGGGCTACGGCCACCCCCGCAAGACCTACCTTAATTTCCGCAACAGTCTGATCGTGCTGGTGAAGAACCAGCAGCATGGCAACGTCTGGATATCGCTGCTTCGCCGGCTTGTCCTGGATGGTTTCGCCGCGTGCAAATTCCTGTTCGAGGGCCATGCGCAACACGCCTGGCAGGTGGCCCGTGCCCACTGGCATTTCTTCGGAAGTCTACCCCGGGTCCTGCGCCAGCGCCGCACTTTGAAGGCCGAGGAGAGCAAGTCGGACCTTACGGGCATGTACCAGCGAAGCATCGCCTACGATCGCTTCATCCTGAACTGGAAACACTTCGATCAACTGGATGAGGGGGCCTTCATTCACAGACCCTGAAGCAGGTGCAGCACCGCCAGCCGGTAGCCGTCGGCCCCAAGGCCCATGACCCCTCCCCGGCACACCGCCCCGACCAGTGACACATGCCGGAACGGCTCGCGCGCCAACAGGTTGGTGATGTGCACTTCGACCACGGGCACCGAAATGGCCGAAACAGCATCGCGAATGGCCACGGACGTATGTGCGTAACCTCCCGCATTGAGCACCACCCCAACGCAACGCCCTTCCGCACCGTGCAAGGCAGTCACCAACTCACCCTCCAGGTTGCTCTGCACATGCTCCAAAATGAACTCGGGAAATCCCTTCCGTAGTTCCTCGATCACTTCTTCCAGGGAGAGCTGTCCGTAGATCTCCGGTTCGCGCAGCCCCAACATGTTCAGGTTGGGGCCGTTGATGATGAGGATCTTGGACATGGGCGTATGTACGGAGCAAAGGTCGCGTGCAGAGGCATGCGGAGCACGTTCCGCACAATGGTCCGATCCGTCGTTGTGTGCACATGGTGCCGTTGGAAGAAGGCATCCCCATTGCATTGGTGGATGGACCAGGGCGGGGATCTTTGTACAACATGGATTGGGATGTTGCCATACAGGACTTCAGAATGCACCTGAAACTGGAGCGTTCGTTGAGCGACAGGACCGTGGAAGCCTACCTGCGTGACGTTGGAAAGCTCAGGCATCATGCAATGGCCGGCACAACTCCGCTTTCACCGACGGCGATCACACTGGAGGACTTGCAGCACTTCATCACCCGACAGGCGAAGACAGGACTGAGTGCTGCAAGTCAGGCACGCTCACTGAGCGCGGTCCGCTCCTTCTACCGTTTCCTGATGCTGGGTAAGGAGGTCAGTGAGGATCCCACCGAACTGCTCGAGAGCCCGCGCTTGGGACGCAAGTTGCCCACATTCCTTACCGTGGCCGAGATCGATGCCATGGTGAAGGCGATCGACATGAGCCGGCCATCGGCACATCGGGATCGCGCGATAGTTGAAACACTGTATGGCTGCGGACTGCGGGTGAGCGAGTTGTGTGGTCTGCGATTGTCGTGCCTCCACTTCAGGGAAGGCTACATCCGCGTGGTGGGCAAGGGGGACAAGGAACGTCTGGTGCCCATCGGTCCCGAGGCCATGGAACAGTTGGGGATCTATCTGCAGCAGGAACGGGTGCATCTTCCGGTTCGAACCAAAGACCAGGATACGGTGTACCTGAACCAGCGTGGAGGCGGTCTGTCGCGCGTTGCGGTATTCAACCTGGTAAAGCGCTTGGCGGCGCTGGCAGGCGTTCGGAAGACGATCGGTCCACATACGTTCCGCCACTCCTTCGCAACGCATCTGGTGGAAGGTGGGGCCGATCTACGCGCCGTGCAGGAGATGCTCGGCCACGCCAGCATCACCACCACGGAGATCTATACGCATCTGGATCGGGAGTACCTGCGGAGCAACATCATGCAGTTCCACCCACGCGCCTCGCGGCGTTGAACGGGTGCGGATCAGAACAGCTGCACCACCCTGCGCGGACCGATGTACACACCTGGCGCCGGTTCACCTTTGATCGGACGGCCCAGCACATCGAAGTAGGTGTGGGTGCCTTCCTCCCGGGTGCGTTCACCAGGATGGCCGATCCCCGTGCTGATCGCCGAACAGGGGGAACCTACGATGCGGATCGCATCCAAATGCCAGTTTCCACCATTGCCCTGGTATGCCTGAACACGCAACTGCATGGTCCCGAATGAGGCACCTGGCGGCATGTCGAGACAACCCAGATTGGTGATCACGGTGTGCTCGAACTCCACACCGACCTGCACATCAGCCACCTCGATCAGGGGCTCGCTCGCACTCTTGGTGTAGCCCACTTTCAAGCGCTGTGGGCCAGCCACTTCGCGACGATGTCGGATGATGATGCTGTCCACCTGCATGGGAATCTGAGCGAGGGCCGACAAAAGACCGTAATGGTTCGGGCTGGGGAACGTAGGCCATGCGTTGGAATACAAAGCATTGTTCCCAACGCTTACGGGCAGCGGACATATGGGTACACCGACCCAGATCGAGTTGGTGCCGAAGAACAGGCTGGTGCTGTTCTCGGGTAGCGCGCAGGCACTACAACCCTCGTTGCAATTGATATTGGTTGAGCAAGGATGATTCAACCACTCGTAGACGATGGTCTGGTTCTGGGCCAGTGCCATGGAGGCCGAAGCCATCACCATTGCTGCGCAAATGAGGTGCTTGAGGGTCATTGTCTGCCGGTTTACCACGGCTTGATGTTGCCGTTCGGGGCCTCTCTACGCTGCGTTGCGTCGGATGTTACGTACGACCCGACCAATGTCCTTCAGGGGGCAGTGATCCGGCATCCGTATTCGGCCCGGAAGGGCGCCGGATATACCAGGTTCAATGAAAATGGGCAGGCTCGCAAAGGGTCCGTCACGGACGACGGAAAGGATGCCCTTCAATGCATCACTTCGAAGCGCTTGGTTCCCAGCAACACACCGGTGGTGGTCATCACACGCATCACATACGCCCCATCGGGTACGGCGGAAACGTCCATGAACACGCTGAAGGGACCGTTCACCTGCTCGCTCATTCGCTGCACGATGCGACCCTCCAGCCCGATCACATCGAATATCAGATGCTCCGCTCCTTCCACCTGTCCTGTTACCGTGATACTGCGTGCCGCAGGCACAGGGAAGATCCCAATACCGGGCAGGACATCCAGATCGGTATCCTCTACGGCGATGATGCCCGATGTCTTGGCGAATGCATATTGTCCCTTGCGCAGGTTCTCCAAGTTGATGTACCCGGTGCCATTCGTCAGCGACCCGGCTACGACCTCCTGCTCGAGGTACACCTCCCATGGATCCTGCGGTGATGCCCGATGTACGATACATATACCGCTCTCGTTGCCGTCGATCAGCTCGTGGTCCAACTGGGTATCGTTGGATCCATTGTAGAAGATGCGTGCCCCAAGCACCGTACCCACGGGCCACAAACCATCGAGGTTCCAGTAGTGTGTGCCGGAGAGTGCGCTGATCTGCGTACCCAGTGGGAACTGATCCGGACCGGCCCAGATATGATCGACCCGGATCAGGGTGCTGTCCACGATCGTATTGCCATAGAGTCGCAGATCCACGTAAGGGATCGTCGGTGGCAGGTTCTGGCCCGGGACTGCGATCAGTTCATGGTCCAGGCGGGCCTGGTTCAAGCGTGTATGTCGGTTCAGCACCACCATGGCCGGTTCAAAGGGCGATGACGCCGTAAGCAGGGTCAATGCTCCACCCACTTCGATAAGCTGGTCGTGCGTACTACCATCGGCCGCGATGAAGGTGAGGTCGATGGGGACCTGCTCGTGATGGACCGATGCACCCCGGAGCTTCTGTCCTACACTGAGTTCCACTTCCCAGCCTCCTCCGGCCTCCACGGCATCGAAATGGCGCACCTCGAAGACGCTGTAGCCCGGGGCGAACACCCACGCATCGAAGAACGGCTCGAGGTTCTCGCCTGTGGTCGCCTGCAACGCATCCTTGAAGCCTTCAGCCGAAAGGGTCGTATTCGCGTAACCGGTCTGAATGCCCACCATGGCCTGCCGGAACAGCGTGTCGCCAAGGTATCCACGCAGGTTGTGCATGACAGAGGCTCCCTTGTAATAGGTGTGTGTGCCATAGATATGTGGATCGGGCATGGGCGACAAGGCCTGGAATCCCTCGTCGTTGATATGTGCCTGACGCAGGATGAAAGACTGGTTGTCCTTTACGGCCTTCACCAGCCCCGCCTGGCCCCCCAGCCATTCCTCGATCAGGTGCGTACTGTATTCCGCAGGCCCCTCCTTCAGCCACATGTCGTTGTGGATATACGGGGTAACTATGTCACCCCACCAATGGTGACCGAGTTCGTGGGTGAGCAATCCACGGTTGTTGAACAAGGACTGCGTGGTCATGAATTGCGGATAGGCCACATTGGTAGGGATCTCCAACGCGCCATCAGTAGTGAGCACGTAGCCCACCCGTTCATAGGGGTACGGACCGTACCAGAATTCGCATGCATCGATCGCGGCCCCGAGGTCCTCGAAGCGGGTGATCATGGCCGACAGGTTGGCCGGCTTGGCCGTCAGTGTGATGGGGATCTCGCCGTTCAAACCTTGGTGGGTGGTCTCATGAACGGCATAGTCTGCCACGGCGATCGCACTCACGTGCGTAGGTATCGCCTGTTGGAGGGAATAGGACCGGATCACGGTGTCGCCGCCAAGGACCACTTCGCCAAGGAAAGTGCCCTGCCCGTGCAAGCGGTAGGTCCCCGCGCTCTTTACGTGATAGGTGTAAGTGGCACGCTCCACGAACGAGTCGAAGCAGGGATACCACACCTTCCCGAAGTTGGGTGGTATGGTGCTGATCCCGATGCCCAGATTATAGATGTAGTTCTGCGCGAAGTAGAACCCACCCCATTGCGGATCCCGATACGGAATGCCCTGGTAATACACCGTCAATTCACGCTCCTCATCCACCACTGGAGTTACCGCGAACAACACCTCCAGGAATTGCCCATCGTGTACGAATGACAAGGGACCATCGGGACTGACCACGGAATCGACCGTGAGGTCCAACAGGTCCAGTACGATGCGCCCCACATCAGGCACCAGCGCCTTGTAGCTGACGGTGGTTGCGGCCGTGATGGACTGACCGAAGTAATCGGTCACATCCAGGTGGATGTCGTAATGCAGGATGTCGACCGTATCGCTGCGTGCGATGGTGGCCTCGATCTCGGAGCGCTGCCCCGGGGAGAGCGGTGCCATCGGCGCGGATTGGTTGCGATGGAAGTGACATCCGAAGGGACCTGGTTGGGCCGCCATCGGTATGGCGGCGAGCATGAACAGGGATAGCAGCGGCAGCGTGGCGGATCTCCTCATGGGGCTCGTGACTGTGAGCCTCGAAACTACGCTTCCCGGAACAAAGGACATCACGATCACATCGGCCTTTCTTGGCAGGCCGTGCGATCGGACCTGACCGACGCAACAGAGCCGCCTCCATCAGGAAGCGGCTCTGCCGTGCGGGTATTTCGAATGAACTACTGTACCACCACCTTCTTGGTGATGGGGCGACCGTTGGCCAGCATGTTCACATAATAAACGCCGGGGGTCCAGCTACCAGTATCCAGGACCTCTTGATGAAGACCGGAACGGTTGCCGATGTTCCGCTCCACCACGTTGCGTCCCATGGCATCGAACACGCGCATCGACATGGTGGCGCTTTCACGCACATTGTATTGAACGGTCAGCTGGCCCTGCACCGGGTTGCCTTCCACAAGGGTCATCTGCATGCCATTGAGCCAGGCATTCTCATTCACGTTCACGGAACTGGGGGTGATCACAGCACCGACGAAGTAGTCGATGTTCGACCCTGAACCGGGCGTACCGGGGTCGGTGGTCGCGAACAGGACCGTTGCCCAGGCTCCGAGGAACAACCAGCTACGATCGCTCATTTCCACATAGCCGGTGGTTGAGGCCGCAAGGTTCACCGAGTCTGCGGTGTTCAAACCATTGAGGCTGAAACCGACCGCGAATGAGCTGCTGATCCACTGCGGAGCGAAGCTCACACCGGAAAAGTCCTGGGCGACGATGTCGCTGATGGCCAGTTGCTCCTCAGCCAATACCGTACCCGGGCGATTCGCTGTACCTGTGCTTGTAAGGCCTCCTGCCGCGTTCATCGCATAGAGCCGTGCCTTCACATGTGATGTGGGATCGCTCGAACCATATACGTGTTGTGCGAAGAAGAACACGATGCCATCCACATTTACCGGACCATCGAGCAGTTCGAATTCCTGCGCGAACTCGGTGGCTGGAAACTCACTGGGGCCGAAAAGCATACCACCACCCGGGGTGGTGTATCCCGCGATCTGCGCGGCTGTCACAGCCTGTTCAATACCCAGGGTGTACAATGTGTCGGTGCCTCGGGATCCACTCCCGAAGTGGTCGATCTGGAAGGTGCCGCCCACCTGGATAGGAGCTTGGGCGTTGACCATTTGGGCCGCGACCAGCAAAGGCAATACGAGTAGGTTTGGTTTCATTGGGGATGGAAGGTTTGTTATGGGTTCGATCGTGGGGCAAGATGGAGAAAATTTCCTTTCGCTCCACCCTGCCCTGATGCGCCATTAACAAGCCCTGCTCATTGGATCACGGCGACCTGCCTTGGTTTAAATATCCTGGCCGCGCTCAAGGAAGCTGCTCAAACCTGATGTTGGTGGGAACGATGCCACCGATATTGGACAGGATCGGATCGCGGTCGTTCATGCTACCGGTATACCGCACCGTGCCATCCAAATTCACATCTGCGGCCTGATACCCGCCAGCGGTACTGGTGGGCACGGTACCGCCGATGGCCGACAGGATGGGTTCCCGGTCGTTGTCGGCCCCGGTATACTTCACCTGCTGGTCGGGCAGCACGTTGCCGGCCCACAAGGCACGCTGTCCGCTCACGGTCTTGCGTGCATCCACACCGAAGGTCGCCGTACCCGTGCTGCGGAAATCCACCACAGTGGCGCTGGTCGTGAGCGCGACGGGCGTTGCGGTCATGGCAGCGAGATGGTTACGATGTCGCACTACCACATAGTAATTCCCATATCCGACACCGAATACGAGACCAGAGCTGCCGTCGCTGTTCACCACATCACCATCACGTTGCAACAGGGCCTGACGCGAGGCCACCGTGATCCTGGGCTCAGCCTCACTACGCAGCTCCACACGCACCCAATCGACTATGGCGTTGTTGCCCGAAGTAGCTAGAACGGCGTTGGTAGTGCTCTCCCCGCCACCGCCAGCTCCCTGCCAATAACCCAGCGCCGTGTAGGGTTCGGCCAGTGGGATCAAACCACCGCTTCTCAGACCGTCGCCCATCAGGAGGGTGGTGGGGTCCAGTGGGCCTTCCAAGTACAGTTTTGGATCCATCACGATCTGGGCTCCCGTATCCACGATGCGCGCCACCTCCCCCGTGCTGGTGTTGCATACATAAAGCCCACCAGCGGCATCCTCACCAAAACCCGACCAGCCGAAGGTGCCATTGGCCATCAGGATGCTGGGTGTCCAGCCGCCCTGCCCATCGGGTGTCAACGCGTGGATCCGTCCGTGACAGAAGTCGGTGTAGATATACTTGCCGAAGAGTGCGGGATACGCGCTACCGCGGTACACATAGCCACCGATCACCGAACAGGAACCGTCGGAGTGCGGATGCTCATGCAACGGGAACACATATTCCGAGGCTGGCGCACAACCCGCTGTGTTGTGGGGGAGGTTGCCCTCGTAGCACCGCCACCCGAAGTTCTGTCCATCGTTCGCACCCGCAGGTATGAAATTCACTTCCTCTCGTGCATTCTGGCCCACATCACCGATCCATACATCGCCGGTGAGCGCATCGAAACTGAATCGGTACGGATTCCGCAAGCCGCTTCCCCAGATCTCGCGCAATGTATCGGCGGGGTTGGCCGTGGCGAAGGGATTGTCCGCAGGAATGCTGTACGGCACCCCGTTGCTCACGTCGATGCGCAGCACCTTGCCATGCCCGCTCGCCATGTTCTGTGCCAGGTTATTTGGATCCCCGCCTCCACCCCCATCGCCCAATGGGAACCACAAATACCCATCAGGGCCGAAGGCCAGGTCACCGCCATTATGGTTGTTGCCAGGTTGCGCAATGCTGTAGAGGATGACCTCGCTGTTCGGGTCGGCCACATCGGGCTCTGACGTGACCGAGAACCGCGACACCCTGGTCGATCCATTGCCTGTGCCGGTGGTGTAGTTCACGTAGAAATATCCGTTCTGCCAGAAGTCCGGATCGAAGGTCAAACCCAACAATCCCTGCTCACCATTGGCGCTGTTCACCCGATCGGTCAGGTTGATGAAAGGCTGCTCTTCGAGTCCTCCATGAGGCTGCAGGATGCGAATGATGCCAGCGCGCTCCACCAGGAAGATCCTTGCATCGCCCGCATGGGCGATATCCACCGGGTTCGTAAGCCCTTCGACCACGGTTTCCAGTAGCACCGATTGGGCGGTGAGCACTGAAGCCGGGAAACACAACGAAAGAAGTATCGAAGCCCTCATGATGTTGTCGGTGTTGGTCCATGGCCGCCACGGCTCGGCTGGCCTATACGGTACGCGCACACGATCGCATGCCACACACGGCCCAGTGGAAAAAGGGCCATTGGTAGGACTTCTTCAGAAAAGAACGACGCATCACCGGGGTGGTGAACGGGCGGGATAGTCCCGCCTGTGGGGAAGTACCACCCCCTCTACACGGTGGCCGGGTCACTGGGTCTTCCCCACCACCACCTTCAGCAGAAAATCCTCCGCATCCATCACCGGGATCTCCGCGAAGTGGAAGTCTTTCCGATCGTATGTCACGATGAACCGGCACTTCGCATCCACGGCCGAGTGGTACTGCAGTCCATCCTCGATGTCCAGGATGCGGGGATCGGCCAGGGTGCGCTGCATGGCGCTCTCACCCATGTTGGTCATGCGCAGCTTTTCACCCAGCAGACCGATCTTCTTGCGGGCGAGCTTCTTTCCGTTCTTCTTGGCGGCGAAATAGGCCCCGATGGACATGCACAAGGGTGAGGTGTACACCTCGAAACGCGGATCATCCACCAAGCTCAGCACCCGCGCACATGGCCCGAAGCGCGGGTACTCGTTGCAGAGCACGGTGACCAGTATGTTGGCGTCGAGGAAGAGGCGGATGCGTGGCATGGCTCACAGGAGAATGCAGCTCACACGGAGGCACAGAGGCACGGAGCGCCCCCCTCTCCATAGGAAAGGGGATGGGGGTGA
>JBGTIB010000249.1:0-3609 GCA_041745875.1 Flavobacteriales bacterium
GGCCTCTTCCACTACCGGACGGAATCCATCCCAGTCCACCTGGGCCTTGAGGCGCACTAACACATCATTGAGCTTGGCCAGCTTGGCCTGACGATCTTGATGGTCAAAGAATCCTGCTGAGGGGCGCTTCTTGTTCATGCCTCAAAGAGATCGATCAACGCACCACATTGTCAAGATCAGGACAGCTCAAGTTGTCCACAGGTTCTTCGAACTACCCTTTAGTATTAAATCAATGCGGGTTTTACTTCTTCAACCCCCCTTCTCCCGCAGATCTGCGATTCGTGTTCCCAGTAGTACATCACGTCCCGAATGAAGCATGCCGACCACTGAAGTAGCACTACTACCTGTTCCGTTTGCTAGCCTCGATCGCAATGAATTCCGGCAAGTAGTTCGGCGTACAGCCTTTCGATACCATGTCATCCTTATACAGCCCCGTGCTCTTGCCAAGTGCGATACAGCGTGTCCGGTACCTGGGGTCAAAGACACCGATCCAGCCTGCGGTGAAATTCATCGCCCATTGGACCTCCGGTGCTTCGGTCATGAGGTTCGCTTCCATGGCTGAGAGCAGGTCGGCGGTGTTGTCCGGTGGGTCCTGCCCCATCCAGCGCAAGCGCCCCTGGTGGTACCAGAAGACCCGTCTTTGCAGCGCAGATGGGCTCTTTTCCCAGGTCTGGATCAGTGCCGTTGTTTTTTTGTCCTTGGTCAGTTGGTTGGCCATGAGCCAATCCATTAGCTGGATGCGCTCATTGAATGGGTGGGCTTGCATGTCCTTGTCAAGCTGATCGATCAGTGCTTGTGTAAGGACCTTGTTGTCCATGATCAGGATGGCCAGTTGCCTGGGCAGGAACACACCAGTGGACCAGAGCTCCATGGCCAGCCCATGGTCCTTCTTGATCTCCTTGGCGATCTTCCGCAGATCACCCAGTTTGGTCTTGCTGTTGATCTGGGCGAGGATGTTTTGGGCTTTTGGAGAGGAGGGCATGGTAGTCCCTTGGGTGGTCTATGCACATTTCGGGATTGGACTTCTAAAATGTCAAAACACTGGTCGCCCTTAAAAGGAACAACAGCAGACATGTAATTCCGGTGCTGATGTAGATGGCATCCTGCCAGTAGAAAGTACGCTGGCCCCACAGTTTCCATCTTTTCTCGCCATATTCCTTCTTGACAGGGCCAATGGTGAGCTTCCAGAAAAGGAAAAGGACGATCGAGAAGATCATTGCTGCGATCACCAGTATCCAGGTTGTGCTCATCTGAGGATCTTTTCTTGATTTACATGTGGGTCTTCTTGCTTCGCTATTGTGCCGTGTTCTGCGCTGACCCCGCAGTACGCAATGTAGTGAACGCAGTACCAGGTTCCAAGCGCGGGGCGGCGCAAGCTTTGGTGCCAAGTGGGTACGCGGACACAGCGGCTTAAAGCACACGCTACTCCTCCACAAAATCCATGTCCCTCCCGAAGGTCTCCTGCACCTGCAAGGTGGCCCAGATGGCAATGCCGATGCAGGCCATACCCACCAGCAGCGCACTGGAGATGCTGCCCATGGGCAGGGCGAGATGCTTGAAGATGATGGTGATGGGCAGCACGCTGCCGCGCACGAAGTTGGGTGTGGTCGTGGCGGCCGTGGCGCGGATGTTGGTCCCGAACTGCTCGCTGCTCACCGTGACGAACAGCACCCAGTAGCCGCTGCCCATGCCCAGTGCCAGGCAGGTCCAGTTGTACAGGGCGATCTCGGCGCCACGCAGGCCGTACAGGAACCACAGCACCAGCCCGAGGTTCACCACCAGGTAGAGCAGGATGACCTTCTTGCGGCTGCGCCAGAGCTGGCTGAGCAGCGCGCTGAGCAGGTCGCCGAGGCTGAGGCCGATGTACGCGTACTTGATGGCCGTGCCGTTGATCTTGCGTAGGCCCTCGGCATCGAGCGCGCTGGTATCGATGCCCAGCTGTGGCACGAACACATCCTGCGAGAGGTTCACGAGCACGCCGATCACATACCAGATGGGCACACCGATCAGGATGCAGCCGAGGTAGCGCAGGAAACGCTTGCGGTCGTTGAACAGCAGGCGGATGTCGCCCTGCCGCACGATCTTCTCTTTCATTTTGGTGAAGAGGCCGCTCTCGAAAGTTCCCAGGCGTAGGATCAGCAAGGCCAGACCCATGAGCCCACCCACGATGTAGGCCACCTGCCAGTTCATGAACTCGCGCCCCGTGACGGCCGTGAGCAGCACCCCGATCCGCTGGCCCTGCCCATGCACCTCTGCGGCGAACACCGCGCCCAGTGCACCGAACACCACCACGACCATGGTGCCGTAGCCGCGTTTCGCGCGGGGCATGGTCTCGGTGATCAGCGTGATGCCCGCGCCCAGTTCCCCGGCCAGGCCCACGCCGGCGATGAAGCGCACAATGGCATAGCTCGTCACATCGAAGGTGAAAGCGTTGGCGATGTTGGCGATGGAGTACAAGAGGATGCTGCCGAAGAGCACCGTGATGCGGCCCTTCTTGTCGCCCCACACCCCCCACAGCACGCCGCCCACCAGCATGCCGAGCATCTGCCAGTTGAAGAGGTTGATACCCGTCTCCACCAGCCGCGGATGCCCCGCACCCATGATGAACTCCAGGCTCTCTCGCTTCACCACATTGAACAGCACCAGGTCGTAGATATCCACGAAATACCCCAGCGCCGCCACCGTGATCAGCAGCCCCGTCCGAAAAGGTGTTGCATGCAAAGACACGTCCCCGTTCAGCGTTCAGCGTTTATCGTTCTTACTTCACTCTTTCCTCTTTCTTCTTATTCCTTTCTCCTTCTACCTATCCCAACACCTCCTCCACATTCCGCTTGATCATCACCCCCAACCGCTCCATCGGCAGATCATTCGCATCCGTCCCAAAAGGATCCTCGATCTCCTCGGCGATCAGCTCCAGACTGGCCATCACATAGAAGATGAACATGGTGACCGGAATGGCGATCATGCCCAGCGAGAACACGAAGCCGAAGGGGAGCGTGAACACGTAGATCACGATGAACTTCTTGATGAAGCTGCTGTAGGAGTAAGGTATCGGCGTGTTCTTGATCCGTTCGCAGGCGCCGCAGATCTCCATCAGTTGCACGAGTTCCTTGTCGAGCACGATCAACTGTTCGCCGGTGATAGCGCCATCGCGGTGCAGCTTCAGCATGCGTTGTTGCATCACCCCGGCCACCTGGGTCGGCACGTGCTTGCTGCGGTCGAAGTCGGGGATCTCCGGGTGCGGCAGCCCGTCCAGCGCGAGCCGGGTCTTTTCCAGTTGCAGGTGCAGCCGCAGTTCGTGCGCGAACAGCGCGATGCTGCGTGCGAAGAGCGAGCGGGTGCTGGCATCATCGGGCGCGATGTGGGCTGCGATCTTCAGCGCCAGGTTGCGGCTGGTATTCACCAATTGGCCCCAGAGTTTGCGCCCTTCCCACCAGCGGTCGTAAGCCGTATTGGTGCGGAACACCAGCAGCATGCTGATGGCGAAACCCAGGATGCTGTGCATGACGGGCAGGTTGCTCACCAGGCTTTTGGACGACATCTGGAGGTATTTCACCTCCAACCAGTTCACGCCCCAGGTGAAAAGCCCGACAAGGATCAGGGCCGGGA
>JBGTIB010000250.1:0-39185 GCA_041745875.1 Flavobacteriales bacterium
CCGACCTTCATGCGCGCGAGCAGGCCATTGGCAATCATGGCATCTCGGTCTGGCCATCGATCTCGGATATGGCTTCACGGGAGGATCATCAGGTGATCACCATGTGGCACGTGCTGGAGCATATACCGGACCTTCACGAAACCCTCAAACGCATATTCTCGAAACTCAGCGGGGACGGAATACTGGTGATCGCAGTACCCGATAGAGAAAGTTGGGATAGTCGGTACTACGGACATTATTGGGCTGCATGGGATGTACCTCGTCATCTTTCCCACTTCCGACGAGAGGATGTCAGCCGATTGCTACGTGAACACGGATTCCAGCTCATGGAAACCAAGCGCATGTGGTTGGACGCATTCTACATAGCCATACTCAGTGAGCGATATAAAGGCCGCGGAACTATGCCTGCTATGATCCGTGGCCTGGTCATTGGATCCTGGTCCAACCTTCAAGCGTTGATCAAGGGATGTCCGACTTCGAGTACTTTGTACATCGCCAAAAAGGCATAACCCGATGAAGGGCTGTTTTCGCAGCGCTGTCGCATTCCACCTACTTCTGAAGTGGTGCACCTAGAGCAAACTCTCGAACGTGTCCCTGCGGGCACATTTCTCGCATCGCAGTTAAATGACTGATTATCAGAATAATAGTTATGGATTAAAGGCCGCTGGTAGGGCATCCTACATTTGCGGTCCAAAACGGACCTTCCATGAGCACCTCGGTAGCCACTCCCACCAACGCCATTTCAAAGGTTCTTGAGCGACTTGGCATCGACCCGGAGAACAACGGCGTAAGTACCGGAGTCCAATGGCTCGCGAGTGAGGGTGAAGAACTACGCTCCTCTTCGCCGGTGGATGGTGCATTCATTGGCACCGTTCAAAGTGCGGATCGCAAAACCTATGATCAGGTGATCGACACGGCGCAGAAAGCATTCATTGAATGGCGGTTATGGCCAGCACCTCGACGGGGTGAGGTGGTAAGGCAATTGGGCGAAGAACTCCGCCGGCACAAGGAAGACCTGGGCACATTGGTGAGCTACGAAATGGGGAAGAGCTATCAGGAAGGGCTCGGTGAAGTGCAGGAAATGATCGACATCTGTGACTTCGCTGTAGGCCTGTCCCGCCAACTTCATGGACTGACCATGCACAGTGAACGCCCCTCGCACAGAATGTACGAACAGTGGCATCCGTATGGCTTGGTGGGCATCATCACCGCCTTCAACTTTCCGGTTGCAGTTTGGAGTTGGAACACTGCATTGGCTTGGGTTTGCGGCGACGTGTGCGTGTGGAAGCCCAGTGAGAAAACACCTTTATGCAGCCTCGCATGCCAGCATATCACCGCCAAGGTATTCAAGCGCAATGGTGTACCTGAAGGTGTGAGTTGCCTTGTGAATGGAGGCCGGGATGTGGGTGCCTGGATGAGCCACGATACACGGATCCCACTGATGAGCGCTACAGGCAGTACGCGGATGGGAAAGGCCGTATCAGCTGCGGTCGGAGAGCGTCTCGGGCGTGCTCTGTTGGAGTTGGGTGGCAACAACGCGATCATCATCAGCGACAAGGCCGACCTGGATATGTCGTTGATCGGTGCCGTATTCGGCGCTGTGGGTACCGCGGGGCAACGCTGCACCAGTACACGACGGCTCATCATCCATGACAAGGTGTATGATGCCTTCCGCGATAAACTCGTGAAGGCCTATGGACAACTGCGCATCGGGGATCCGCTTGATCAGGACAATCACGTAGGCCCTTTGATCGACAAGGACGCGGTCGATACTTACCTCGAGGCTCTGCAGGCAGCACGGGAACAAGGTGCTACCATGCTGGTGGATGGTGGCGTGCTCAGCGGCGAAGGCTACAGCAGTGGGTGCTACGTAAGACCGGCGATCGTGCAGGCCGATCCGAAGATGGCCATCGTGCAGGAGGAGACCTTCGCACCCATCCTCTATCTGCTTCGGTACAGTGGTGATATCGAAGAAGCGATCACCATCCAGAACAATGTTCGCCAAGGCCTAAGCAGTGCTTTGATGACCCTCGATCTACGCGAGGCGGAACGATTCCTCAGTGTAGCCGGTAGCGACTGTGGTATCGCCAATGTCAATATCGGTACCAGCGGCGCAGAGATCGGTGGGGCCTTCGGCGGTGAAAAGGAAACCGGAGGGGGGCGCGAGAGTGGGAGCGATGCCTGGAAGGTGTACATGCGACGCCAGACCAATACGATCAACTACGGCTCCGAACTGCCCCTTGCACAGGGCATCAAGTTCGACCTGTAAGGCATTCAGGCTAACAACATTCGCTGCTCGACGAACCGCGGAACACCGGGCATTTCCGGTACTTTCGCCCTCCATGTCCCGCGTTACCCTCCCGGCGCTATTCGTGTTTTTCTGTTGCTCCTGTTCACAGGAACAACCCCAACACGCTCCCGCGCGCACAGGTCCGTGGCATGTATCCCTTGATCTGGGCGAAGTGCAACTGCCGTTCACCTTCGACCTGGAACAACGCGACAATGGAGCCCTTCGCATCCATGTCCGCAATGGCGACGAAACGATCGTGGTCGACGACATCGACCGTAACGGGGACAGCCTCGTGGTACGCATGCCCTTGTACGACTCGGAGTTCAAGGGACGCACCGCCGGCGACGGAACCCTGACCGGCCATTGGTACAACTACCTCCGGGGAAACGACCATCGGATCCCATTCACTGCCCGGGCCGGTGAGTATCCCCGGTTCCCGGATAACCGACCCGCCGCAGTGGACCTGAGTGGCACTTGGGAGGTCCATTTCGCTCCTGGAACCGAGGACACCTACCCGGCGATCGGGATCATTGAACAGGACAAGGATGGGCGTGCCACCGGGACCTTCATCACGGAAACCGGGGACTATCGCTACCTGGAGGGGTCGGTTTCCGGGGATTCCATTCGCCTTTCCTGTTTCGACGGATCCCATGCGTTTCTGTTCGCTGCTGCACTGGATGGTGACAGTCTACTGGGTCGCTTTTGGAGCGGTGTACACTGGCAAACCACCTGGGTGGGTGTGCGAAACCCCGAGTTCACCCTGCGCCACCCCGATTCGTTGACCTATCTGCGCGAAGGCCACGACATGGTCGACTTCCGATTCCCCGACCTGGACGGAGAAATGGTTTCGCCGAGTGACGCTCGTTTCAATGGTCGCACGCTGCTGGTGCAGATCATGGGGAGTTGGTGCCCGAACTGTGTGGATGAGACCCGCCTTCTCAACGAACTGTATTCCGCCCATCATCAGGACGGCCTCGAAGTGATCTCTGTGGCTTTTGAACGACAGGAGGATACACTTCGTGCATTGGATGGTCTGAGGCGCTTCCGAGACGTGCTCGACGTGCGCTATCCGATCCTATATGCAGGCCGCTCCGGCAAGGGGGAAGCGTCCAAGAAATTGCCTTTCCTGAACCACGTGATGAGCTATCCCACCTGCATCATCATCGACCACACCGGAAAAGTGCGCCGGATACGGACCGGGATCTATGGACCATCCACAGGAACACATTACGAGCGTTACAAGCACAGCCTGGAACTCTTCCTCGTGGATCTGCTCGATGAGGCCCGTGATCGCCAATTCGCTTCGGACCGCTGATCAATCCACCTTTCCATCGACGACGATCCGATCCTCTCTGTTCGCCAGGATCCATGCCGTGTGGAAGGTCAGCAACGCACGTTGGTGCAGTAGATCGAACATGATCTTGTCCACGGTGTCGCCGGGCCCGTGATAGTCCTCGTGCACACCGCTGAAGTAGAAGATCGCCGGTATGCCCTTTCGCGCAAAGTTGTAATGGTCACTGCGGAAATAGAAGCGGTTCGGGTCATCGAGCGCATTGAAAGTATAGTCCAACTCGAGGCCCACATGGTCGCGGTTCGCCTCCTCATTGATGGCGTGCAGCTCGGTGCTCAGTCGATCACTGCCGATGACATAGATATAGGGTGCACTTCCCGTATGAACTGGATCGACCCGGCCGATCATGTCGATGTTCAAGTTGGCCACCGTGTTCTCCAATGGGAATATTGGATGTTCACTGTAGTATTTCGAACCGAGCAAGCCTTTTTCCTCAGCGGTGACCGGCATCACCAGCACACTGCGCCTGGGACCGTGGCCTTCGGCCTTGGCCTGTGCAAATGCCTTGGCGATGGCCATGATGGCGACCGTGCCACTACCGTCATCATCCGCCCCGTTGTAGATCTCCCCGTTCTCCTCTCCAATATGGTCATAGTGTGCGGTGATCACCACCAATTCCTCCTTCTTGTCCCCGCCCTCGATATAGGCCAGCACATTCTCGCTCAAGACGGTATTCTCCTGGGGCGAATGGACCAGGACCATATCAGTGCGGACCTTCCGACCCGTCCTTCCTTTCACAAGTGACGCCAGCTTCCTACGACCCAACAACCCATCCATGGAGGACTGGTCCACCAAGATCACCTGTGACCCCGGGCGCTGTGGCTTGGCTTCATCGGTGGCCAGTCGCATCCTACCACCACCAAAGTAATGGCCCAATTCCTCCACAATGCCATCCAATCGGGGCGTGGCAACAAGCAGCACGTCGATGCCTGCATCGGTGGCCGCACTGGACCTTGACCGCAAGTTGGATAACAGCGCCAGGACATTACTCTCCCCATCCTCCACCATCAAGACCACAGATCCGGGCGATACTTTCGTCATGGCGGAACTACTTCCCTCGCCGATGAATACCATCTCCTTCACATCCCTGTTCCCTGAAAGTACTTCGCTGAAATAGAACAACTCTTCTTTGAGCCGAAGAACCTTGTCCTGAGCACGAATACTGATGGTTCCCCGTACTTCCTCGACCAACTGCACCGGTTGGTAATAACCCTCTACGACAGAACCGGTCGCTACCCCTGTGATCGGTGGTATGCCGTAGGACATGAACTGCTCACGCAGATAAGCAGCGGCCATCTTCTGCCCTTCCTTTCCGGTGTCCCTGCCCTCATATTCATCGCTAGCCAGGATCGTTAGGTCGCGACGGAGGTCTTCCATGGTGATCCCTTTGGCGTAATAGGCTGCCACCGTATCCACCTCCTGCGCTTGGAGCGATGGAACGGCAACGTATAGGACCACCGGAACGACTAGCAAAAGGTTGTTCATGATGACGAAGGGCTTGATCCTGCTCAACACAGGCTGTCGATCTTCAGTACACGCTGCTGGTGGCGACCACCTTCGAATCGGCTTGACAGGAATGCTTCCACAATAGCCAGGGCCTCTTCCTCGGTGATATGCCGTGCAGGCAGTGCGAGCACATTGGCATCGTTGTGCTCCCTGGCCAATTTGGCGATCTCCGGTTTCCACGCCAACGCCGACCGCACACCCCGATGCCGATTGGCACTGATATTCACACCATTCCCACTCCCGCAGATCACTATGCCCAAACGACCACTATCACCTGCTACGGCTTCCGCCACGGCATGGGCGAAGTCCGGATAGTCCACGCTATCCTTACCATGTGTACCCAGGTCCGTGACCTCGTGGCCCAAACCTGACAAGTATTGCACAACGCGCTCCTTCAGGTCGGTGCCTGCATGATCGGATCCTATGGTCAAGTGCATGCCTGTTCCTTGAATATTGGTCAAAGATATCCTTGGGCACCGGTCCACGAGATCCAACGATCGGATCGTTGGATCTCCACTTATCCCGTGTACAACCGGTGATAACCTTCACACTATCAACAATGGCCTCCTACCCCTTAAAGATCCCAGCCAGAACCACAAGGCCGGTTGTTGGTCCATTATGCACCGCGATCGAACCATCGAGAGGGGTCCCTCATCATTCCATTGTCTCAACCCAGTGCATGCTGATCGATCATCAACGATCGTTCATAGCGAGGGTCCTTTCCCATTATCCACTGGAAGAAAGCACATACCCCTGCGGTCCGCGATCGTTCATCGATGGTGCGCTACTTTTGATAACCCGTTCATGCAAACATTCCTACGCACATCCATCAACAGCGCCAACAGCTCTTACTATATCAACAAGAATACTTTAAAAGATGATTATAGAATACAAGTGATGAAACAAGTGTTGGTAATAGTGGTGATGGTGTGTTCGATCGGATCGATCGCGGCCCAGGATGAGCAGGACGGTCCCGTGCGCTACCTGCATCCCAACGGCCAGGTGAGCAGTGAAGGCTTCCTGGTGAATGGAAAACCGGAGGGTTACTGGCGCAACTATTACGACACGGGTATCCTGCGCTCTGAAGGCAACCGTGCGGGGTTCATGCTTGACAGCCTGTGGCGCTTTTATGATATGGATGGCACACTACAGCGGGAGATCAACTACAAAGCGGACAAGAAGGAGGGTGAGTCGCGGCAGTATGATCCTGATGGCAACCTGGTTAGCGTGGAGCAATACGTGAACGACCTACGCGAGGGACTTGTGCGCCACTACCATGTGAATGGATCCGTACACCGGGAGATCCCTTTCGTTGCTGGCCAGGAAGAGGGGAGGGGCTTGGAGTATGCGGAGGATGGTCGCGTGGTGGCCGTGCTGCATTATGGGGCAGGTATGTTGCGTCGGCGTGAGGACATCAACCGCTTGGACAAGATGGGTTTGCGCCAGGGGCCGTGGAAGGAGTTCCATCCCGATGGCAAGGTGAAATGGGAAGGCGTCTATGTGGACGATCGTCGACAAGGCATCTTCAAGGAGTTCGATCCCTTGGGCAACTTGAAGGAGATGGAGAAGTACGATGCCGGGGTGGTCGATCCTGCAGCGCAGGAGAAGCTTACCGTGGATATCAAACGTACATTCCACCCGGGTGGAAAAGTGGCCAGCATCGGAAGCTATTCCAAGAGTGGGAAGCGGGAGGGCTTGTTCAAGGAGTTCTCACCTGCAGGTGAGGTCACCGGCGCCAAGATCTTCATGGGCGATCAGTTGGTTAGCGAAGGCATTGTGAACGACCTGGGCGCCTTGGAAGGACCCTGGACGGAATACTTCGCAACAGGAGAGAAGAGGGCTGAGGGCAGCTATAAGGCCGGTAGGAAGGAGGGTGAGTGGTCGTTCTTCCATCGCAGCGGGAAGGTGGAGCAGAAGGGGACCTATCTGAACGGATTGCCCCAAGGCGAATGGCGATGGTTCCACGAGAACGGACAATTGCATCGGGAGGAGACCTACAGACGCGGCAGGGAGGATGGACTGTCAGTGGAGTACGCAGAGGATGGCAAGATCATCACCCAGGGAGAATACATCGATGGACTGCGCGAGGGAAAGTGGATGTATGAATTGGGCGATCACTTCGAGGAAGGAAATTATAAGGATGGCATGCGCGATGGCGTCTGGGCATTCACCTATGAGAACGGAAAACGCAACTTCACGGGTCAGTTCGTGGCCGGGGAACGACATGGAAAGCACCGCTGGTGGTGGCCCAATGGGCAGCTACGGCTGGAAGGGCGCTATACCATGGGCTTGGAACAGGGCGATCATGTACACTACAACGAAGCCGGGTATCCCGTGCTTACAGTAAAGTATCGGGATGGGTTGGCGATACGGATCGATGGTGACCGGGTACCGCCGCTGGTGCGGAATTCCCAGGACCAACCCTGACACCATCTACCTGACACGATCCTCTAACCATTAAGTTAGGGCCTTGAAGGCCTTGTTGCGCTTTGTCCAAAGGCCCGGAGGGAAGGATGGGACAGGACCATGTTCGGGAGGAATTGGAGCGGCGCTATGAGCGTTCAGTGAGCCGTAGCCTCGCGGGGGTGTTCCGCACCACCTTGGACGGTCGTATCCTGGAGTGCAACGATGCGATGGCCCGAATGCTCGGTTACCAGGACGTGGAGGAAATGTTGTCCACCACAGCAGTTGAACTGTATGCGACCAAGGAGGATCGTGAGCGCTTCATCGACACGTTAAGGCGAACACGCAAACTGGTGAACTATGAGATCACGCTCAAGCATAGGAGTGGTCGTTCCGTAGAGGTACTTGAGAACGTTTTTCTCGATGACGACGATGGTGGAGAACCCACCATACACGGAACGGTCATCGATATCACGGCATTTCGCCAGGCCGAGCTGGAACAGCGGATGCTCATGGAGAGTTACCGCAGTTTGGTGGAGCACATGCGCGACGGCCTTTTGTTGGTGCACAAGCATGTGATCCGATATGCCAACCCGGCAGCGCTGGAGTTGGCCGATACCACCCTCCTGGGTACCGACCTGGTTTCGTTGTTGCACACGGACCACCATGCACTGGTGCGACAGCTTTTCATGAAAGCCGATGCCCCCAAGGGTACGGGTCCCTGGCAGGTGCGGCTGGTCAATGGACGCGAAGTCATGTTGTTCGCGACCCGTGCGTTGTTCGAAGGTGAGCAGGCGCTGCAGGTCACGCTTCAGGACCATCGCCCACAACAGGAACTGATCCAGGAGCGGCTGCGGCTCCAGATCGCGCAGGAGGTGAACGACGTTCTCCGCCAGGAGATCCAGCAACACCGACGAACACAGGACGAGCTACAACGGTCCAAGCGATTCGCCCAAAGTCTGGTGGACAGTTCCTTGGATATGATCCTTGCCGCTGATCCCAACGGCTGCATAACACAATACAACCCCGCTGCAGCCATGCGCTTCGGCTGGGAGCCCGAGGAGATCATGGGGCTGAATACCCAGGTGCTCTATGCCGACCCCGAACAGTATGCCAGGGTGCAACACGAGATGGATGCGCACGGCATCTTCACCGGGGAGATCCTCAACGTGACCAAGGAGGGTGAAGTGTTCACGGCCTTTCTCGCAGCTTCTCGGTTGTTCGATGCGGATGGCGCCCTGGTCGGTGCAATGGGCGTTTCGCGTGACATCACGCGCATGAAGGAGGATCAGGAAGCCCTGCGTCTCAGTGAGGAACGCTACCGGGACCTGTTCGAGAACGCCACCGATCTGATCATGAGCGTGGACCATGATGGGAGGCTGTTGTATCTGAACCAGGCAGCGGCCAAAGCCTTGGGACTGGTGGTCCAAGAGAATGATCGAAGCACCATCGACGACGTGCTGCACCCCGAACACAGCGCAACCCTGGCACCCATTTTCCGCGGTCGTTCGATGCCAGGGGACAAGACCGACGTTCGTGTGACCTTTCGGGGTGCGAACGGCAAGCCGCTCGTGGCGGAAGGGACCATCAATGTGCGGCGCGAGGGGGGGAGGATCGTGGCGACCAGGGCCATTCTCCGCGACATCACCCATGCGCTGGCCGCCGAGGAACTGATCGAACGGCACGAAGCCAAGCTACGGGCCCTGTTCGAAAGCAGCGATCATATGTTCTGGACGGTCGACCCCCAGATCAGGATCACCTCCTACAACCGGGGATATGCCGATATGATCGAGCGCCTGCATGGGACACGGCCCGAGGTGAACAACGACCCGGGTAAGCCACGTAAACGTTTCGCTTCGGAGGAATATCACGCATTCTGGGAGGGCAAGTATGCACAGGCCTTCGCCGGGACCCCGGTACGTTTCGAAACGGATCTGGTGGACCGCAACGCGCAACGCGTGTGCAACGAGATCTTTCTGAGCCCGGTGTTCGACCCCGGTGGTCGCGTGAAGGAGGTGTTCGGCGTTGGGCACGAGATCACCGAACAGAAAGTGGCACAAGACCTCGTCCGCGAGCAGGCCGCAAGGCTTCGGGCCATCTTCGAGAGCTCGGCGAACATGATGATCTGGACCCTCGACCGGGAACTGCGGATCACCTCCTTCAATGTGCACGTCCGCGACACCATGGAGCAGCAATTCGGTTTGTCCTTCAAGGTGGGTGATGCTTTCGTGAACGACGATACCAAACGCTTCACCGGCGAACGATTCGAGACTCTGTTGGCACGATATAAGGCCGTGCTCAAGGGAAAACCGCAACAATTCGAAGCGCAGGTGGAAGACCGGGACGGACAGCCCGCATGGGTGGAGAATTTCCTCAATCCGATCATGGTCGATGGAAGGGTGCAGGAGGTCTCTTGTCTGGCTTACGGGATCACCGACCGCAAGCAGGCACAGTTGGAGTTGATCCGCAGTCTAACTGAAAAGGAAGTCCTGCTCAAGGAGGTCCACCACCGTGTGAAGAACAATCTGCAGATCGTCAGCAGCATCTTCAGTCTTCAAACCGCGCATGCCGGTGACGATGTTCGTATCCAAGGACTGCTGCGTGACAGCCGCGACCGCATCCGCAGCATGGCTTTCATCCACGAGAGCCTCTACCAGACCAAGGACTTCAACAGCATCGATCTGAAGGGATACATCGAAGGTCTGGTGCGCAATCTGATGATGAGCTACAGCCTGAGCACGAAGGTGGAGCTCCACACCGAACTCGACCCCTTGTTGCTGGACCTGGACCAGGCTATACCCTGTGGACTTATCCTCAACGAACTCATCAGCAATGCGCTCAAACATGCCTTCCCCGATGATCGCGGGGGCAGCATCAGGATCGGCCTTGAAGAGCAGGTTGGCCGGGTGCGGATCACCATAGCCGACGATGGCGTGGGCCTGCGCGAAGGATTCGACGCTCAACGTGATGGCAACCTGGGCTTGGAGCTGGTCCATACCCTCGTCGCTCAGCTGGACGGTGACATCAAGGCAATAAGAGGCACCGGGGTAACGTATTTGCTTACTTTTGAACGTACCAAGAAAAAGTGACCATGGCACAAACCAACGTGCTCGTTGTGGAGGACGAGAGTATCGTGAGCAAGGATATTCAGAACAGCCTGAAGAAATTGGGCTATAATGTGGTGGGAGCGGCAAGTACGGGCGACCAGGCCGTATCGCTGGCCTTGGAGCATTTGCCGGACATTATCCTCATGGATATCATGCTCAAGGGTGAAATGAACGGCATCGAAGCTGCGGAGGCCATCCGGACCCAAGCCAACATTCCGGTCATATTCCTCACGGCATATGCCGATGAGAGCACACTGGCCAAGGCCAAGGTCACCCAGCCTTACGGTTATATCATCAAGCCGTTCAAGGAGATCGACATCCACACGTCGATCGAGATGGCCCTTTACAAGCACAAGAAGGAAGCCGAGGTGCTGAAGGAGCGCGACATGCTATACGCCTTGGTGGAAAGCAAGGAGACCGGTCGCGACATCATTTTTGTGAAGAGCAACAGCCGGCTGGTGAAGCTGAAGACCAGTGACATCTACTTCATTGAAGCATTGAAGGATTATGTGGTGATCAATACCCTCAATACACGGTACACCATCCACAGTACCATGAAGGATATCGAGGCGAAGCTGCCCGAGAACGACTTCATCCGGGTCCACAGAAGTTTCATTGTCCGCCTGGACAAGATCGTGGCCATCGAACAGCCCAACCTGGTCCTGGAGAATGACAAGAAAGTGATCCCGATCGGAGGAAGTTACAAGGACGACTTGGCCAAGCGCTTGAACCTGGTATGAGGTCGGCACGGTCGTGCCATTCCGATCAACGCCGCTTACCCTTTTTCTTTTTCGGTGCCTGGCTTTGAGGCTTCGCACCCCGACCCGGAACCCGCTTCTTCGTTGCCTTGCGCTCGAACTTTCCGGAGGTGGTGCGCATGATCTCTCCCGCCAGACCGAAGTCCACACTGCGACGGTCCATGTCAACGGCTTTCACCACCACCTGTAGTTCATCGCCGAGCCTGAAACGACGGTCGGTTCGTTGGCCCACCACCGTATAGCGCTCCTGATCGAAGCGGAACACATCGCCGGGCAATTCGCGCAATCCGATCATGCCCTCGCATTTGTTCTCCACCAGTTCCACATAGATGCCCCAGTTGGTCAGGCCGCTGATGATGCCTTCGAACTCCTCGCCGATGCGGTCCTTCAGGAATTCGGCCTGCTTGTACTTGATGCTGGCCCGTTCGGCATCTGCAGCCTGTTTTTCCATGCGTGAGCTGTGCTTGCAGCTCAACTCCAGGGCATCGATATCGAGCGCGGCACCGCCGGAGAGATAGTGGGCGATCGCCCGGTGGACCAATAGATCGGGATAACGACGAATGGGGCTGGTGAAGTGCGTGTAGTGCTCGAAACCCAGTCCGTAATGCCCGATGTTCTCGGTGGTGTAAATGGCCTTGCTCATACTGCGGATGGCCACCTGTTTGATGATGTTCTCCTCCTCGGTGCCAGCCACGGCCCGCAGCAATTTGTTGATCGCGTGCGGCAAGCCCTCGGCATCCGTGGTATCCAACTCCTGGCCGAAACTCCGAGCCAAGGCACGCAATTGCGCCACCTTTTCCGGGTCGGGCAGGTCGTGCACCCGGTACACGAAGGGCTTGGCCTTGCCCTGCTTGGGTCGCCCCACCGAAGCGGCCACTCGTTTGTTGGCAAGCAACATGAACTCTTCGATCAACCAGTTCGCAGGGCCCATTACTTTCTCATACACGCCCAGCGGGCGACCTTTCTCGTCCAGCTTGAACTTCACTTCGTTGCCACCGATCTCCAGCGCCCCGTTGGCGATGCGCTCCTTGCGCAGGATCTCGGCCAGTCCGTGCAGCGTCAATACTTCCTGCTTGAAAGGGCCTTCGCCACCATCGATGATGGCTTGTGCATCGGCATATGCGAAACGGTGTTGGGAACGCATTACCGTACGACCGAACCATTCACCGCGGATGCGGGCCTGGTCGTCCACTTCGAATATCGCACTGAAGCTCAACTTGTCCGTATGGGGGTTCAGGGAGCACAGGTCGTTGCTGAGCTTCTCGGGCAACATGGGCACCACACGATCGACCAGATAGACACTGGTAGCCCGGCTCGCGGCCTCCATTTCCACCACTGTTCCCGGTCGTACATAATGACTGACATCGGCGATATGGACACCGATCTCCCAATTTCCGTTCTCCAGTTTGCGCACGCTCAAGGCGTCATCCAGGTCCTTCGCATCATCGGGGTCGATGGTCAGTGTGGGGATCTTGCGAAGGTCACGGCGCCTGGCGATCTCGTCGGGGGTCACCCCGTCAGGGATCTGTTCACTGGCCTTCAGAACGCTTTCGGGGAACTCCAGGGGCAGCCCGAATTCCGCCAAGATGGCGTGCATCTCCACCTGATGTTCGCCCGCTTTGCCGAGTACCCGCTCCACCCGCCCACGTGCCAGGTCGCGTGCATCCTTCCATTCGCCAAGGGAGATGATCGCCTTGTCCCCCTCCTTCGCTCCGTTCGCATCGGCCGGTGGTATGAAGAACGGCTTTTGTACACGCTGGTCATCGGCCACCAGGATCATGCGCCCTTCGTGCCTGTGGATCGTGCCGACGAACTCGGTGCGCCGTCTTTTGAGCACCTCCAACACCTTGCCTTCGGTACGTGTGCCGCGTCCACCGCGGGCTTTGATCAGTACAGTATCACCATGCAATGCCACCCCGACATCATTCTGGGAGATGTACACATCATCGAGGCCTTTCTCATCCAAGCGCACATAGCCGGCTCCGCTGGCGATGATATCGATCCGCCCTTCCGCCGTGTCGCGCCCTCCGGTCGCGGTGTAACGCCCTTTCTTTCCGCTTTCTATCCGGCCCTCGTCCAACAGAAGGTCGATCGCATCGAAGAGCAGGTAGCGCTGCCCCTTGTCCTTGAACCCCAACTGAAGGGCCAGTTGCTGGCTGGTGATACCGGCCTGGCCGGAACGCCGGACGGCGGCCAGGACCTCATCGTTCAATTGTGCTGGACTGCGGTCGGTGCGGGCTTTGGGCATGGGGTTTCGGGAATGCGGCCGCAAGTTAGCGGTACGCCCTGCTGACCAAGGCGTTACAGGCTCCACCAACGATCGTTGATAACCTGCGGAAGATCGCTACATTTGCAGCCCTTTTCCCCGGTCCGATAGGCCGGGACAGTGCCCGCCACCATGTCCACCCCCTTACAGGAAAGCTCCAAGATCTTTTCCGGTACCGCCACGCGCTACCTGGCGGAAAAGATCGCGTCCGCCAGCGGGGAACGCTTGGGGGATGTGACCGTGAGCCGCTTCAGCGACGGGGAGTTCCAGCCGAGCTTCGAGGAGACTGTTCGGGGCGAACTGGTATTCATCATCCAAAGCACCTTTCCTCCGGCCGACAACCTGTTCGAGTTATTGATGATGGTCGACGCCGCCAAACGCGCCAGCGCCAAACGCATCGTCGCTGTCATGCCCTACTTCGGGTTCGCCAGACAGGACCGAAAGGACAAGCCACGGGTGTCCATCGGCGCCAAGCTTGTGGCGAACATGCTCACCGCAGCCGGGGTCGATCGGATCATGACCATGGACCTGCACGCCGACCAGATCCAGGGGTTCTTCGAAGTTCCTGTGGACCATCTTTTTGCGAGCACGATCTTCCTCCCTTATGTGAAGGAAATGGGCCTGCCCGAACTGGTGATGGCTGCACCTGATACCGGAGGCACCAAGCGCGCCAACGCCTACGCCAAGCACCTGGGTGTTGACATGGCCATCTGTTACAAGCAGCGGAAAGTCGCCAACCAGGTGGACAGTATGACCGTGATCGGTGATGTGAAGGACAAGAACGTGGTGTTGGTGGACGACATGATCGATACCGCAGGTACCCTCACCAAGGCCTCGGACATGATGATGGACCTCGGCGCCACCAGCGTGAGGGCCATATGTACCCATGCGGTCCTAAGCGGCGAGGCCTATGAGCGTGTGGAGAACAGTTCCCTCACAGAGCTCATCGTTACCGATACCATTCCCCTACGACCCGCCGAAGGCGCGCCAAAGGGCAAGATCAAGCAACTTTCCGTGGACCACCTTTTCGCCGACGTCATCCATCGGGTGCGGAGCCACGAAAGCATTTCAAGCCATTTCATCATCGCCTAACCACCACTCCTACGGTCATGAACAAAGTAGCGCTCAGCGGCACGGTCCGCACCGATATCGGCGGCAAGCACGCCGCCCAACTGCGCCGGGAAAAGCGCGTCCCCTGTGTCCTTTACGGAGGCAGCGAACCGGTGCACTTCAGCGTGGATGAAGCTGCCATCAGCAAGCTGGTCTTCGTTCCTGAGGTGAACGGCATTGAATTGGAGCTGGAAGGCACCAAGACACTGGCCATCATCCACGAGAAGCAATTCCACCCGGTGAGCGATCGTCTCCTGCACGTGGACTTCCTGGAACTGAAGGAGGACAAGGTGGCCCGCACGGTGTTGTCCTTGCGCCTCGAAGGCCAGCCCATCGGTGTTAGGAAGGGTGGCAAGCTCAATCAGACCATGCGCAAGATCCGCGTGAAGGGCCTGCCCGAACACATCCCACAACGCCTGGAGCTGGACGTGGCCGGATTGGACGTCAACCAATCGGTACGCATCAGCGACATCAAGGTCGATGGCCTGACGCTGCTGGAGCGTCCGAATGATGTGGTGGTGTCCGTGAAGATGAGCAAGAAGGTGGAGCCGACCCCGGCAGAGGTTGCCGCGGAGGCCAAGAAGGAGGTCAAGAAGAAGTAGTGCTTCATCGCACGCGATTGAACAGCGTATCCCTCCCGCCTGCCGGGATGGTGATCCCATACGTATGAAAGACGATCGTTGAGCGGATGAAGTACCTCATTGTTGGCTTGGGCAATCCAGGTCCGGAATACGCGCATACCCGCCACAACATTGGTTTTCAAGTGCTGGACGCCCTAGCCGGGGCGTCCAGTGTTTTTTTCAGCCCTGCCCGCTACGGCGATCGTGCCGAGCTGCGCCACAAGGGACGAAGCTTCATCCTGGTCAAGCCCGCCACGTTCATGAACCTTAGCGGGAAGGCCGTGCGCTACTGGATGGAGCAGGAGTATATTCCCGCAGAACGGATCCTGGTCATCACCGACGATCTGGCGCTGCCATTCGGGACCATCCGCATCAAATCCAAGGGCGGTGCGGGTGGACACAATGGTCTCACGAGCATTATCGAACTCGTCGGTACGGAAGAGTTCCCACGCTTGCGCTTCGGAATCGGAAGCGATTTTTCCAAAGGTCGCCAGAGCGATTATGTGCTGAGTCCTTGGGGCCCGGAGGAATCCAAAGTGCTACCTGACCGTGTCGAACTTGCGTCCAAGGCCATTCTACAGTTCGGCATGCTTGGCGTCGAAAGTGCGATGAACAACTTCAACAAGCGGTAGGGGTGATCCGGGGGGGGGGGTACATTGCCCCTTGGACCCGATGGCACGAAGCTTGGCCACGGCCCGGCTTCACATCAAACCGTTCCTGATATGACCACACTAAAACTCGTCACTTACATTTCCCTTTTCTTCATGGCGCCGACGCTTTCGGCCCAACAGGATCCAGCATGGAAGGGCACACCAGGCGGATCGGTATCCTGGGTGCGTTCCACATCCGCAGGCAATCTGTTGGCTTGTACTTCCGAAGGTCTTAAAGGCATCGCACCCGAGAGTGGCCAGGTGCTTTGGACCGTGGCCCGGCTCGCCAATGCACCCGAGGACCAATTCAAGGAACTTGAGGGATCACCCTTCGTGGCCCTGGCCAGTGCCGATGGCAAGGACCCCGTAATGGTGGTGGAGCCGTTCTCCGGAGCCATCCTCTTTTCCGCCGCCGATGCGGGCATCAAGGAAGTGGGCCGCAACTGGTTCCTGTACGATCAGGGTTTGATCATGGTCACTGGCCGCAACAGTGCGGATCAGAACCTGACCCTGTGCGTGGACATGAACTCCGGGAAAGTGCGGTGGAGCAAGGAGGGAGAGCTAGGGCATATCACCGGCTGTGCAAGCGACGGCAAGGGGGGCGTATTGATCAGCACCCTGTTCTTCTGTTACCGCCTCGATGCCACCAGCGGTGAACAGACCTGGAAGAAACCCGCCGACCCGGCACAGGCGAATGCGGGTGCACTGATGGAGCTTTTCGAAGGTTTGGCCACCGACCTGGTCGCCGATGTGGACAAGGACGGGGCGGAGTCCCTGCTTCTGACCACCGACAAGGCTCCTGGCCAGGTGATCATGATCGTTCCCCGCAAGAACACCTCGGAAAGGACGGACAGCAAAGGGAACACCTCCACCACTGTGACCCATACCACCTACGTCACCGCCTTCAACAATGCGGATGGCTCATACCCTTGGACCGAGGTAGGGCAGTTCAATTTCAAACTGGGGACCGTGGTGCCGATGGACCAAGGCTTATTGGTGGGTGCAGGCGATAAAAAGGATGTGGTGCTGGTGGACTACGCTTCGGGCGCAGGTCTGTGGGGCAAGAAAGGCAAAGGCATCAGTGCGAACGGCGGCTCGTTGAACGGAGCCGTGGCCATGGGCGATAAGATCCTGCTTACCGCAGGTGGTAGCAAGGCCGTGGCCATGTTGCACAATGCACTGGGCGAGGAACTTTGGGCCAAGCCGGTGAAGCTGAAGGGCGAGATCCGCAGTGTGAAGATGATGCCCGGTGCCATTGCGATCGCCAGTGCTGAAGAACTCGATATTGTGGACAACACTACAGGTGTGAGCCTGGTGGGTGGCGCGGTTAAGGGGGGCGGGGCCCTGTCAGCGATGGACGACAAGTCGCTCTACTATTTCAATGCGAAGGACGGATTGATATACCGCATGGCACGTGAAGGTGGGGCCGCTCAACCGCTCACTTCCGCCGCGTTGGCCTTCGAGGGCAAGGAGAGCCCTGCCAAGCTCGAGGTCCTGCCCCAGGGCATCCTTATCACCTCCGACCAGAACCTGGCCCTGTTCAGCATGGAGGGCACGAAGGTCCACCAGCAGTACTTCCCGGCCCCGCGCGAGAGCGGTTTGCGGAAGGCGCTGCTATACGCCAGTGCCGCTCGGGCAGCCTATTACACGGCCGCCTTCGGCTACACCTCGGCGGCCTTCGGTGCTGCTGCCCAACAGATCGACGTGCAGGATGCGAACACTGCGCTGGGGAAAGAGCTTGCTACTGGGATTAGTGATATGTACGGCCAGGCAGCCAATGCCGGCATGGATGCCACCAAGTCGTTCGTGCAACAAGCCACTGCGCGTTACAAGGCCACGCAAGGATCGACCGGTGTTCAGTACATACTGACACAGAAGGGTGCGAAGGAGCATGCCTTGGAGGCTGTGAACAAGGTCGATGGCAAAGTGATTGGGTCCGTGCCGCTGGGCGAGGTGAAGCAACCTGTTTACACCCTGGATGCCATCGCGGATGTGATCTATGTGGTGAAGGACGACGCCATACAGGCGTACCCGATGCGTTGAAGGGCGCATTGTGGATCATTGCCCGGGTTCGCCATACTGCGGTCCCGGGCATTGATCCATCCATAGGGTATAGTGGCGTGCGGGGATACTGCCGTGCCGCTGAAGCCTACCTTCGTGCCATCAATCCATTTCCATCATGCTATCCAAGAAGATCGAAGCAGCCCTGAACGGCCAGGTAGCCGTTGAAGCCAATAGCAGCCAGGCCTATCTCGCCATGGCCTCGTGGGCGGAGAACGAAGGGCTCAGCGGCACAGCGGCATTCCTCTACCGCCACACCGATGAGGAGCGCCAGCATATGCTGAAACTTGTCAAGTTCATCAACGAACGTGGTGGGCGCGCCCGGATACCGGCACTTGAGCAACCGAGCACCGACTTCAGATCGATCACGGACATTTTCAAGAGCCTGCTGGACCATGAGACCTCTGTGACCGAGGAGATCAATGGTGTGGTGGACCTGTGCCTGCAGGAGAAGGACTACACCACGCACAACTTCATGCAGTGGTACGTGAGCGAGCAGATCGAGGAGGAGGCCCTGGCACGCAACCTGATCGACAAGTTGAACCTGATCGGCAATGACAAGGGTGGCCTCTACCTCTTCGACCGCGACCTGGAAGGCATGAATGGGGTCGGCCAGGGCAACACCCGGAAGTGATCCCGCTCAGTCCCCCGGCCAGTCCCCCCCGATGCGCAAGGGACCTTCCAGACCTTCCGCCTTGAGCCGGGTCCTGAGATCCGCAGCAGAGAAATGTGGCGGAAGACTTTCCCTGGCGGCGAGCCCATAGAGCAGCATGCCCACGAAGCGCACGTTGTTCACCATGGCCTGCGGATCCACCAGGTGGATATCGTCGCAGCTGCTGTGATAGCAGCCATACACATGTTTGCCCAGGTCGCTCAAGGGATACAACACCGGAACGCCGGCCATGAGGAATGGTTGGTGATCGCTATGCAACCAGATCCGTTCTGAAACCTCGCCCCTGAAATCGGTGCTATCGACCGCCCTGATCTCGCGACATAGCTCACCGATCATGGTCCCCCAGCCATCGGGTCCTCCTACACCAAAGCCATGGGGATTTCCGCTCATGTCCAGGTTGATCATGCATCGGATATTGGCCAGCTCACCCGTGGTGCGGTAATGCTCCACCAACGCACGCGAGCCCAGCAGACCCTGTTCCTCGCCCATGAACAGCACGAAACGCACGGTCCGCTCGGGTTTGAAAGGCATGGCCTGCATGGCGCGCGCCATGTCCAGGATCGAGAATGCCCCAAGGCCGTTGTCCGTGGCGCCGGTGGCCAGGTCCCAGCTATCCAGATGTCCACCAACGAGGATCACCTCTTCCGGGTGAACGCTTCCGCGGATCTCGGCGATCACGTTGTTGGCATCCACCATTTTGCTGCTGTTGGTCATGCCCAGACGAGCCGTGAGCAATTCCCCTTTCGCCAAGCGGCTGCGCAAGGCTTGACCATCCTCGGTGGTCACACAGGCAGCGGGCACCGGGATCAGGGTGCCGTCGATGGAGGCCGTACCCGTGAGCAGGATGCCGCCTTTCACCTGGTTGACGAACAGGATGGCGGCCACACCGTGCTTCAGGGCCAGGGCGGCCTTCTCGCTGCGGTGCAGGTTCTTGGTGCCTTCGGGGACATCCACCAGGCCGATGTTGAGCAATGCAACCTTGCCCCGCAGCGCGTCCCCCAAGCGCTCAAGATCATCGAGAAGACCATTCCCGGCATCGATGAGCTGTGCTTCCACATCGGCCTCCAGCGGAGTATTGGCCAGTGCTACGGCACTCAGGTGTAGGTATCCATGCCCATCGCCGATGGTGAGTTGAACCCCGCCTCGAGACCAGGCTTGTGCACGGAAAGGAAAGAATTCCACGTGCTCCAGTCCCGAGAGTCGGAATAGACTGTCCGCCGCGGTTTCGGCCATGGCCCCTTGTGGGCTGCCTGTAAGACGATGTCCGATAGCCTCCACGCTCCAGCGCAGCCAACGATAGCCATGGGCTTCCTGTTGGGCTGCGCGATCGAAGGCCATGAAATGAACATGTTGTGCATGCACTTCAACAGCAGCGTGTTGACAGATGCACGTGGTCATCAGCACAGTGAGCAGTGAGAGCACGGTACTTTGCCGTGTGTTGCTCCGGATCGGCGTCGGGTCGGTCATGGATGCCATCAAAGCTACACTCCCTCCCATGGCCACCGGCCGTTCCCTCAAGGTCTTCCTGTTGCTGCCCCTGCTGCTTTGCTCGGCGGTTCCGCAACAGCGTGATGCCGAGAAGGACACTACGGCGATCCTCCAGGCGAACTATCTGTACAACATCGCCAAGCTGGTGGAGTGGCGCGACACCGATATGCGTTCGGGAAATTTCATCATCGGGGTCATCGGTGGTTCCAACCTTTACCAGGAGCTGATCAAACAGTACTCCACCCGCACCATCGGCAAGCAGCCCATCGAGGTCCGCAAACTGCCCCGAACAGCTGATGTGGAGCGCTGTCATATCCTTTTCGTGGCAAATAGCGAACTTTCACTGCTCCCGGCCATCTATAAACGGCTGCAGGACAAGCCCACCATGGTGGTCACCGAGTATGCCGGTGCGTTGGACGACGGAGCGGTGGTGAACTTCGTGAAGGTTGACAATCTCCTGAAGTATGAACTCAGCATGGCCAATGCCGGCAAACATGGTCTGGTAGTGGGCTCCACATTGAAGAACCTGGCACATCGCGTGACGGATTGAGCATGGCGTACCGCATCTCCATAGCATTGCTGGCTTTCCTCCTGGGTTCGTGGGTGGCGGCGCAGACCGATCCGCTGGTGGAAGCCCTACGCCAGTACCAATCCGGCGACCTGACCAAGGCCCGTACCTTGATCGATCAGGCCGTGAAGGAACCAGCCTATGCCTCTGATCCCGAAGCATGGTTGCTGCGCGGCTTCGTGTACAAGGACATTTTCAAGGACCTGCCCTCCGGTAATGAGGCGGACATTTTGCGCGATGAAGGCGTGGCCAGTCTCTACATGAGTTTGACCTTGGATACGGCGGGCACCTACCGCGAGAATGCCACACAAGCATATGACTACCTGGCCAGGTCCTACTTCAACGATGCAGCCAAGGCATTGGCCGAGATGAACGATGAGCGTGCGGTCATGCTTTTTGAACGCTACAAGGAGGCTATTCTCCGTACGGACCCCGCGGCCAACCTGAACAAACGCAAAGTGGAGTTCAGCAATGCCTTGGGAACGGTGTACACAAAACGGTTCAACGAGGATCGCACGGACCTGACCTGGTTCGATAAGGCCGTGGGTGTATATCGCAATGTGTTGGTGTTGGATCCCGAGAACTATGGGGCCAATTATAATCTGGCGACCCTTTACTACAACAGGGGTGTGTACAATATCCGAAGCATCGGGGCCGACGACGACATTCCCAGCATACAGCAGATCCAGGAAGCGAGCCGGGTGAATTTCCAGGAAGCCTTGCCTTACATGTTGAAGGCGCATGGGATGAACCCGACCAGGCGGGAGACCTTGTTGGGACTGGAGGGGATCTATTACAGCCTTCAGGACATGGATAATTCCGAGGAGTATCGGAGGCTCTTCGAGGAACTTCCCCCGGAGGAAGGCCGTTGAGGCATCGCCATGGCGATCCGAATGACAATTGGGCGCAAGATCGGAATGGGCTTCGGCCTGTTCATCTTCTTCGCGTTGATCGTGGTGATCCTCACCAACCGAACGCTGGAGCGCAGCCGTGCCATCAACGAACAGATCAACCAGGTGTACTCCCCCTCGGTGGATGCCTTGGTCCGCTTACGGAATCTGACGGTGAACGGACACATGTTGATCAAGCATTGGGCCTTATTGGAGAGTCGTGCCGATGCCCCAGAGAAGACCGCCCTGGTGGAACTCACCACCCATGAACTGCCGCGCCTCCTGGATCGGGTGGACACTTTGATGGCCGATTGGGACCACGAAGAGGTCGCCTTAATGGAGCTTGTGACCGCGGAGATGAATGCGCTCTTCGAATTCCATGAACGGATCAAGGAGATGTTGCCCGACCTGGAGAGCTATAGCGATCCCTTCATCCACATGGCCCGCAACGACATGGCGGAAGAGGGGGGGCCACTGGACCAGCAGACCGAAAAGGTGCTCGGTGAATTGGACCGCCTGTTGGACATGCAGGAGAATAAGCGACGGCAGCTTGGCGGCGGCATGATCCGAAGCTTCGACTCCTTGAAGTTCTTCGTCCTGTATATGGGGGTCGCCCTGGTGGTGATCGGCATTCTGGTGGCGGTGCTCATCATCCGGGGCATCGTAAGCCCGGTGCAGCGCCTGCGCAGCGTATTGCTGAGCCTGGGACGCGGGGTCTTCCCGCGTACCAAGGTGCGCACCACCAACGACGAGATCGGCGATATGAGCAAGGCGCTCACCTCCCTGGTCGATGGACTGCGACGCACCACGGATTTCTCGCATGCTGTGGCCGCCGGGGATTTCGAAGCGGACTATCAACCCCTCAGCGACGAGGACATGTTGGGGCACGCCCTGTTGAAGATGCGTGACGAACTTGGACAACGTGAAAGGATCCTCGAAATGAAGGTGCTGGAACGGACCGAGGAAGTGGTTCGCCAGAAGGAGGAAGTGGAACGGCAGAGCCGCAAGGTCGTGGAACTTTATCAGAACGTGACCGACAGCATCCGCTACGCGAAACGTCTTCAGGAATCCATCCTGCCGCCAGACAAGCGCATTCGTGAGCTGTTGCCCGAGTCGTTCGTTTACTACCGTCCCAAGGATATCGTATCGGGCGATTTCTATTGGTTCGAAAGGGTGCGGGAGCGGGTGGTGTTCGCTGCGGTGGATTGCACCGGTCATGGTGTGCCGGGGGCCTTCATGAGCCTCGTGGGATACAATGGTCTCAATCAGGCGGCCAAGGATAAACCCTGGGAGCACCCTTCCGAAGTATTGAGCGACCTGAACCGTATCGCCTTCGAAGCGCTGCACAAGGATCGCGAACAGCACTTGGTGCGCGATGGCATGGACATGGCGTTGTGCGTCTATGACCCCCGCGAGCGCATCCTGGAATTCGCTGGCGCCAATTGCCCCCTGTATCTGGTGCGCGATGGTGAACTGTATCCCTACAGTCCTGACAAGAACGCCATCGGTAGTATCGAACTCAACGGGATCGCTTTCCACGACCACCGCATCGGACTGCGTGCAGGCGATATGGTGTACATCTTCTCGGATGGGTATGCGGACCAGTTCGGTGGCCCCAAAGGGAAGAAATTCCTCTACCGCCGGTTCCGCGAAGTCTTGTTGGAGATCAGTGCGAAGCCCACGAGCGAGCAACAACAATTGCTACATGAAGAGTTCTCACGCTGGCGCGGAGCGCATGAACAGGTTGACGACATCCTGGTCATCGGCATGCGTGCCTGATCCACTGCGGTCGGTCAGCAAGCAGCAGTAAGTACGGAGGTGCTACTGGAAGGACCAACCGGGTGAATCGGCCGAGGTCTGCCGTGGATTCATCAGCATCACCGGGATCTGAGCCTCGTTGGCCAGTATCTCCTGCTCGTAAGGTACACCCAGCACGCCGAAGATGTTCCCTTGTGCCAGGTTCATGATGGTGATAAGGTCCGCTTCCACCTGAATGGCGTGTTTGATCACCGCCTTCACAAAATCGCCACTATCCTCATCGGCGATGGTGGCCTCGTGCTGGATCTTACGCTCCGAGAGATAGTTGTGGGCGAACTTGATGTGGTTCTCCAGTTGCTTGTGCAGGAACTCGTCATCCTCCTTGGGCACCAGGAGATGCACCTTGCTTTGGAAGTACTTGGCCATGTCGGCCACCTGGGTCAGCTTCTGGCGTGTTTCCTTGTGGAGGTCCAACGGTACGACGATGCTGTCATAGCCACCCTCCTTGATCATCCGTTCCTGCACCACGACGAATGGTACCTGCGAACTGGTGATCACACGCAGCGCCCGGCTTCCCGTAAGGAACTGCATACCACGCATGCCATGGGTCCCCATGATGATCAATCCGGCATCGATCTCCGACGCCGCATCACCGATGTCCTCGTAAATGGATCCGATCCTCACAAGTTTGTGGATCGGTGCCTGAGAGCCCCACTTCTTTGCCCGCTCCACTTCGATCTCCAACTTTCTCCGAGCCTCCTCCACTTCACTTTGCTTGGGCACCACATGCAACAAGTACACTTCGGCACCACTGTGCTGCGCCAGTTTCATGGCGTGGTTCATGGCACAATCCGCCACCTTCGTAAAGTCGGTGGGCACCAGGATCTTGCTCTTCTTCTGGCTCATTTTTGCTTGTTGGTCCTAGGGCTGGATGTAGTTGGTCGTTGCAGCCGCCGAAGATAAGAGAAAGCCCTTTCCCCCCTCTTCGGGGACACCCTTAGGGGGGCGACATTGCAGGCGCAAAGCAAACGCTTGCGAACACTTGTAAACGCCTGTAAATGAATACTGGCCGGATCGCGGTCCTGGGTCTCCCCTGCTTTGTATCCGGAACGAACGACATCGGATCCAGAGAAAGAAACCTGATACACTCAAAAACCCCAACTACCATGTACACCTCGATGAAGAACAAAGTGCAACTGATCGGAAACCTGGGCGGCGAACCAGAACTGAAGGACCTGGGCAATGGAAAGCATGTGCTGAAGCTGCGGTTGGCCACGAACGAGCCCTATAAGGGTGCGGATGGAGTGCTCAAGGACAACACGGAATGGCACAGTGTGGTGGTCTGGGACAAGCAGGCTGAACGACTTGCAGGTCTTGTGCACAAGGGCTCAGCGCTGATGATCGAAGGACGATTGGTGCACCGTCGATACGAAACCAAGGACGGCGCCAAACGAGTAAGCAGCGAAGTCGTACTGAGCGACTTTCAGCTTATCGGACCCAAACCCGCCGTTGCGGAGATGTGATCGGTGCACCATGTTGAACGAACGGGGGGCCTTGACGGGCCCCTCTTTCGTTGTTGTACCTAATGCTTCAGAAGCCGCAGTATCCGCGGCACTCCATGCTGGAACCCATGCAGGAAATATTGTCCCTTAGGGAGGTGTGCCAGTTCCAGTTGTACCGGGCCCAATACCACCTGCTCGCTGCGATGGACGTCGCGCCCCAGCAAGTCAGTGATCCGAAGCGTCAAGGGTCCTACTTCGAACCCATCAATGTTGACCTGGTCGCGGAAGGGAATGGGCCAGGCATGCAGCTGGCCGCGTCCGTCATCGTCATCAATGCCAACAGCAGGAAAGGACTCCACGACGATGCAGTGAGTTCTTTGGCAAGTGTCGTTCAGGAGGGGGCCCCAGACACGGATCGTGCTGCACAGATCGAACAACCCTCCATCTGAATACGCGTGTACGGCCACACGACCCTCCGCCTGGGTGCCATCCCCGAAATCCCAGGTGACGCTGCTTTCCATACCCGATGTGATGCTGGTATCGAGCACCCCCACCAGGACACCTTGCTGTACGAACAGAAAGCCCGGGTCCAGGAGAACGTCACAATCCACATTCCCTGGCCCGAAATAGACCCACTTGCATATCGTGCGCGCGCACAGCAGCGGTGGCGGCCCGACAACGGATAGACAGACCTTGTGTGGTCCATTCCCGTCGAAGGTGTGTGTAGGGGAAGGTTGAAGGCTCGCTGCCATATCGCCCAAGTCCCAGAAGTACTGCAGGGGAAGATCCACGGATTCCGTCAAGTCCTCGAATGTCACCGTTTGACCATTTACAGCACCGATCGTGAAGTCAACGACCAGCTCCAGACACACGCTATCGGGGACGATATCGATAAGCCGACAGGTGGTGGTGCTGCAAGGCTGCTCCTCTACCAGGTCGAAAGCATTCACGGTGAGGCACACCGGATATTCACCCATGGCGGGGTAAGTGAGGAACAAGGTATCGTTGAAGTCCTGGGCGAAGTCATCGGTCAGATAGCTCCAAACCATGGAGGTCACGTCGTTGTTCCCAGGGTCTACGACCGGGCTGAACTTGTAATCGAGGTTGCCAAGAATGTTCTCGGTGAATGTTACCGTGAGCGTGGGGTTGCAGCCCGCATAGGTGCCTCCGCCTCGTGCCTCCAGTTGGTCGGGAAGCAGCTGGGCTTGGGCCAGCAACTGCCCGGTGATGGCCAGTGCCACACCTGTCAATGTCCAACGCTCCTTGATCATCGCCTGCCGAAGGATTTGAATTCGTGTACCACCCGTACCTGAACCCCCCAACGTCCGCCAAGCAGCGATATAGGGTCAGCGTTGGTCAATGGGATCAGCCCGATCATGTATCCGGGGCTGGCGAACAATTTCCACCGTTCGTGTATGGTGTATCCCAGGTCTGCGCCTACCGTTCCCAGGATCTGGGCGGGGTGGCGGCGACGAACTTCGTCGTCGCTGATGGTCTGCGCTACGATCCGGCCATCCGTCGCATCACGCACCAGCGGAGGAACACCGCGTGCCCGTGTGAATTCCAGTGCGGTACCTGCCCGCAATCCCCAGGACCAACGGCGTACATTCCGATGCCAGTGCGCTTCAAGTGGGATGCGCATGACGCTCAAGGTGGTGGAACCGTTGGTGGTGCGCTCATCGACCAGGATCGTCGTGATCGTATCCACATCGCTCACGAAGACCTGCGAGTTCAGGGTGACCAAGTAGGTGATGAACTCTTGTTCCACCTCGACCTTTCGATCCACATGGCTGAAACTCTGCTCGGAGCGCTCGAACATGACACCGCCGGATATGCCCCAGCCGTTGTTGCGGGTATGCCCGACCACGGCGCCCCACCCAAGGGTGGTGGTCGGCACTTCCAGGTCGTTGAGCGCCTCGGTAAGTAGTTCGTCACTACCGCGCCATCGACGTCCCGTATCGTAGTATCCGGTCTGCACGCCCACCCACCATTGCCCTCTGGGTAGCACATAGTGATGTTCCACATCAGAACTGGTGGGACCGGCGAGCACGACAGGGTGATCGAAGTGGATCGGTGCGGGTGTGATGTAGCTGGCTGGTCCTGGGTCCGTGAGGGACGACGTTGCTGAAGTTCCCTGAACTATTGGGTCGAGGATCGAGCGTGCAACGAGATCCTTCCGCTCCAACGGATCTTCCATGATCTTGGCAACTGGTTCGTTCAGCGAGGCGCGCATGTCGTTATGCACCTCATTCATCCCGCCCGTGCCGGGTACCACATGGACCACAGCGCTTTGGTATTTCCGAACAACAGCTTCAGCCATCAACGGTTCGTCATCAACAGCGAAAACTTTTTCGGGATCCAAACGCGTGTCTTCCAACGTTGGTGAGACCCCGCCTGCCGATCCTTCGATGGGCGGCGGTTGGCTCGATCGGTGTGGAGTGCTCGCATCGGAGGGTATCGCACCCGATGTAAACATGGTTTCATGCTGTTCGGTGGATGCGAGGTCGGAGGTCGATCTCGCATCATTCGTTGGGATGCTGATCTCCGCCTGCTCCTCTGCGGAGGCCATTCCTTGGTCCGTCGTGGTATGCTCTGCGATCCCGGGTTGGCCGCGGGTTGGCAGTTCGTCGTTGGGCGAGTTGATCATAAGGGTAGCCCCAACGACAAGGGCGATCAGAAGCAAGCCCCACGGCCAGTGCCTCGACCACCAAGCCGCACCACCACTTCGCCCACTGCGCGTGCGAAGCACACCTTCCCAAACCGCTGCCGGCGGATCTATATCCGCCTGCGAAAGCGTGCGGCGGAAAAGGTCATCGATGGGATGTTCTTCCTGTGTGGACATGTGTCGTTCGTTCTTCAAGTCTTAATTGGAGCATGCGCCTAGCCTTGGCCAGTTGGCTGCGCGATGTACTCTCGCCACAACCGACCAGGGCCGCGATCTCGGCGTGATCATATCCTTCGATCGCGTACATATTGAAGACCAGGCGGTATCCGTCAGGCAACGTGGCGATCATGGCAAGGAGTTCCTGCTCACCCATACCCTCCACGGCGGTCGAAGCCACCGGCTGTTCGGGGAAGTTTTCCAGGCCGAAGCGTTCCTGCTGGAAGGCCTTGCGGCGGTAGTGGTTGATGGCGGTATGTACCATGATGCGACGGATCCATCCTTCCAGAGAGCCTTCCAAACGGAAACCGCTGAGCTTGTCGAAAACGCGGATGAAGCCTTCCTGCATCAGGTCCTGTGCCTCCAACTCATGCCGGGCATAGCGCAAACACACGGCGTACATACGCCCTGCGTACCGTGCATACAGGAGTTCCTGGCTGCGGCGGTCCTCGTTCAGGCAACCCTGCACGAGCTCACTTTCGCTCGGTCCATTCAATCCAAAGGCCTTATCCGAAACCAAGACGCTACAAATGCAATGGACGCTGCCCCGGATTCGGCGCACCGCCAAGTTACAGCAGGGGAGAGCCCTGCGGAATGTCGCTGGAAAGGCCCCAACGACCATGCAACAAATGACAGCAAACGGCTATGAACGCATACAAACATTTATTGCCCGAATGTCCCTTCCTCACCGCTGGAGTTTTGCCATCGGGTTCGGTAACAGCACCGGCCCGGAAACGAAAAGTCAAACCCCAAACACACAGTATCATGAGTACGCTGAAGAACAATGTCCGCCTCACCGGTAACCTGGGATTCGATCCCGAAGTGCGTGAGATCGCCAAGGGGCGTAAGGTGGCCCGCCTCTCTGTGGCCACCAACGAGAGCTACCGCAACGCCAATGGCGACCGGGTCACCGATACACAGTGGCATACGGTCGTGGCCTGGGGCAGTACGGCGGAACAGGTGGAGCGCCTGCTTCGGAAAGGATCGCCCGTGACCTTGGAAGGTCGATTGGTACACCGCAGCTACGAGGCGAAGGATGGCAGCAAGCGTTATGTCACCGAAGTGGTGATGAACGGGTTCCAACTGCATGCTGCGCCGAAACGTGAGGATAGTGCCGCCGCTGCCTGAGCGATCAACATACCCGAAAACACGAAGCGGACCCACATCGGGTCCGTTTCGTGTTTCATGCCAGTGGCTCACTATTCCACCATGACCTTATGTTGGGAATAGCCTTGATCGGTAGTGATGCGCAACACATACAAACCCGGCAAAAGGCCATTCAGGTCCAATACCTGAGACCCCGATGAACGTGCTGTACGCACCAAGGCGCCGTCCGCACGGATCAATTCCAACCACGCGTTGTGCAATGGCCCCCGTATTTTGATATACAGTTGGTCATGCGCTGGATTCGGGAACACCAGGAACCGGCTCGCCGGAACACCATCCCCGATCCCCATCGTGAAGGGGTCCACGGACTCGCAAGTGGTGGCCCAGCAACTGTCCGACCCGGTCCAATACCACGCGCTTAAACAGACCTGAAAGGGCCCGGGTGGCTCATAGATATGGGTATACACCTGGGTCCAGCCTGTGCTCCCGTCGCCCAGGTCCCAGATGAACCCGTTCGCCGGAATGCTGGAGGTGCCGACAAAGACCACTGTGGGTCCGTTCGCCTGCCAATCGAACGCTACCGAGAAAGTGGTATCACAGGGAGTGACCCCTCCTCCAATGAGATCGATCAATTGACAACTTGATGCAAAACACGTGTCCTGTGCGATGGGATCCCAGGTCCAAACCGTCAGGCACGCCTGAAAGATCGTGGGCCCGGGGTAAACGTGTGTGACATTGGGCTCGTATGCTTGGGAGCCATCGCCGAAGTCCCAGGCATATCCCCAGGTTCCAGCTACCGTATCGGCTTGGAACGAGACGCTGAGCCCGTTCACGGAATAGGTGAATCCCGCGTCCAGTGCATCACAGGGGTTGCTGGTGAAGGGACCTACGATCTGACACACAGGCTCGGTCCAACAAGTGTCGTTCCCGTTCAAGTACCACGCTGTGAGACAGGCTGTGTAAGGACCTGCGCCTGAATAGGTGTGGGTCACCAACGATCCAGTTCCGGACTGGCCATCGCCGAAATTCCAGACATAGCCGTCCGCCTGCCCCCCGGAAGTGGCTTGGAAGGTGACGAAATTGTCCTGCGCTGTTGCCGCGAATGCAGCAAAGAAGGTGCTGTCACAGAGCATGCTGTTCCCCACGTCGATGGTCGTGCAGGCGGTGTCCAGGCAATTATCCCAGAGGAAGGTCAGGCACGCGATATAGCTGCCCGGCTGGGCATAGGTATGGGTCGTATTCAAACCCGCTGTGGAGGACCCGTCGCCGAAGGACCAGCCGTATTGGGAGTTGATCAACAGGGGCGAACAATTGGTGAAGGCGACCGTCCCTCCGCCGAGGTCTTCCGTGGTGAAACAAGCTTCCAGACCCATACAGGGATCGAAAGGACCGACCGGTACGCACGCCGGTTCGGTCCAACAGGTGTCCAGGCCGTTCCAATACCACGCGGAGAGACACACCGTGTAAGGACCGATGCCGGTATAGGTATGTGACGAAGATTGCCCTTCCCCGAAGGAGCCATCCCCGAAGTTCCATAGATAGCCGTCCGCCTGCCCTCCGGAAGTGGCCTGGAAAAGAACTTCATTATCGATCGCGCTGAAACCGAATGCAGCGAAGAAGGCGCTGTCGCACACCGCAACTCCGTCGCCAACGACAAGGGTGGTGCACGTGCTATCCACACATCCCTGCCAGAATGCGCTCAAACAAACCTCATATACTCCTGGCCCCGGAAAGGTGTGGAGGGGTGACACTTCGGTGGATGCACTGCCATCACCGAAACTCCACAGATACTGCTCAGAACCCGGCACCGGGCCTGATGAGCAGTTGTTGAAGAAGAACGCATTGGAGGATAGTTGCGAAGGTTGGAAGCACGCTTCGAGTTGGTCGCACGGATCACCTCCCCCGGTCAGATCGATCGTTTGGCAGGAAGTGGCGAAACAGGTATCCTGTGTAAGCGGGTCCCAGGTCCACACGGTCAAACATACCTGGTATAGCGTGGGTCCCGGATAAGTATGTCCTGCGCTTGGACCGAATGCGGTGCTGCCATCACCGAAATCCCAATAGTAGGTCCATGTGGGATCGACCCCGGCGTTCTGAAAGTTCACCGCCAGTCCGGTTATGAATGGTGTGAACGTGGCATCGAGCAGATCGCAGGGGTTGGTGAATGGCCCCACTTCCTGACACACCGGTTCGGTCCAGCAGGTGTCGGAGCCGTTCCAATACCATGCTTGCAGACAGGCTTGATAAGGTCCTCCGGGCGCATAAACATGGCTTTGGAATTGCCCACCACCCTGGCTGCCATCGCCAAAGTCCCAGAGGTAACCATCGGCCAGCCCCCCCGATGTGGCCTGGAACATGACCAAGCTGCCATCGGTGCTGTAGCCGAATGCGGCGAAGAAGGAGCTGTCGCAGGGTGGAGGACCGCTCACCTCGATGGTCTGGCATGCTTCCGTCCAGCACATGGTCTGGGTCTGAGGGTTCCACAAGCCGGCGGACATGCATGGGTAGTAAGTGCCGGGCGCCGTGAAGGTGTGGCTGGCTAAGGAACCGAATATGGGTGTGGAACCCGGCTCGAAATACCAGACCAGGCTGTCGGCGGGGTAGTTCGTTCCACCGATGAAGTCGACGGTCGTGCCCAACCCCGGGTTCCAGGTATAGAACGCGGTGAAGTCCGCACAATCGAACCCTCCGCTGATCTCAATGGTGGTACATACGCTGTCCACACAGCCGGACCAATATGTGGTGAGGCACACGGAATAGTTGCCGGTTGTGGCGTAGGAGTAGGTAGGCGATGTTTCTGTGGACTGGTTGCCGTCGCCAAAGTCCCACATATGCTGAATGAACCCAGGCGCCGAGGCAGAGGAACAGTTGTTGAACAAGAATGAAAATGGTCCCACCTGTGATGCCTGGAAGCAAGGGATCAGTGCGTTGCAGTCAGGCTGGGCGCGTACTACGCATGGTACTATGGTGGCTAGCATGAGAACGGTGTAGAATATTCGCATGGGGGTTCCGGTTGGTGAGTGGTAGACGAAGATCGTCGTGGAAACGCCGCCTGAGACTTTGTGACCCTTCCATCGGCACAACCCATACAAAGCCCTTGTGCATTGCCTCCAGCGTGCTACTTTTGCCGTCCCTTCGCAAGAAGGGTATCTTCCCTGGTAGCTCAGCTGGTTAGAGCACCTGACTGTTAATCAGGGGGTCGCTGGTTCAAGTCCAGCCCGGGGAGCAGGTATGGAAGGCCGCAGCGATGCGGCCTTCCTCATTTCCATCGAAGCGTAAGGCGCGCGCTCCATCTTTGTGCCGGCATCCTAGTCACCGATCACCTCACACCATGCAACTCATCACAGTAGGCACCGTCGCGTTCGATCGCATTGAAACCCCTTTCGGTGTGGCCGAGAAGACCGTGGGTGGTGCGGCGACCTATATCTCACTCGCCGCATCCGCTTTTTTGGACAAGATGGGTCTGGTGAGCGTGGTGGGCGACGATTTCCCGGAGGCCACCATGGCCGAGCTGCGCAAACGCGGGGTGGACCTCCAGGGACTGGAGGTGCTTAAGGGCAAGGAGAGTTTCTTCTGGGCCGGTCGCTACCACTACGATATGAACACCCGCGATACGCTGGAGACCCGGCTCAACGTCTTGCTGGACCTGGACCCCGTGCTGCCTGAAAGCTATCGTGAAGCACCCTATGTGATGCTCGGCAACCTGGACCCAACCGTTCAGGCCAAAGTGCTGGACCAAATGACCGAGCGTCCTGCCTTGGTGGTGATGGACACCATGAACTTTTGGATGGATAGCGCCATGGAGAAGTTGCTTGAGGTGATCAAGCGCGTTGACATCCTCACCATCAACGATGCCGAAGCACGTCAGCTGAGCGGCGAGCACAGCCTGGTGAAGGCGGCCGGTAAGATCCTGGCCATGGGCCCCAAGTACCTGGTGATCAAGAAGGGCGAGCATGGCGCATTGCTCTTCAGCAAGGACCGTGTGTTCTTCGCACCCGCACTTCCGCTGGAGGATGTGGTCGATCCCACCGGTGCCGGCGACACATTCGCTGGTGGCTTCATCGGCTTCCTGGCCCGCAGCAGGGACCACAGCTTCGACAATCTGAAACGCGCCATCATCGTGGGCAGCGCCCTGGCCAGCTTCTGCTGCGAGAAGTTCGGCATCGAGCGCATGCTGGAGATCGACAGGGCCGACATCGATCGGCGGATCCAGGAATTCGTGGATCTGGTGGACTTCGATATCGAGCTGGTGGAGAGTTGACCTGACGAGCAGGTCCAATTTCATGGGTCCACGGGCTTCCTTATCACGGACTCGGACAAGCTTGGCTGGATCGTTACCGGATCGATCGATCCCACTTCCAGGGAGCTTCTTCCCACTTCCTGCTCGATCCCCACTTGGACGCTCTGGAATGGGGATGCCGCACCCACTAATTTGCTCGCAAACCAGCTATCCATGCGTGCGCTTTCTTGGTCCCGAACATTGGTCCTTCTCCTCATTTTTTGCGGCGTGCAAATGGCCTCGCTGGCACAGATGGTCCGCAACCCGGCCACTGCAGCCCGCGAAGCTTTGCGCGAAAGGGGACTGAAGGACCAGGACCTCCAGGACCTGCGGGTGAGCAGCCGGCACACTAGCGCCCACTCGGGGGTGGAGCATGTGTACATGGAGCAGCGCTGGCAGGGCGTTCCCGTGTTCAATGGCCAGGTAGCCGTTCACTTGCGGGCCGATGGGACCGTGGCCGCAGTGCATGAGCGAATAGTGCAGGACATCGCGGCCAGGGCCGGAACGCCTACGCCATCACTCTCGCCCCAGCAGGCCGTGCAGCAGGTGGCACAACGCGAAGGCCTGGCGATCCCCGGGCTTGCGGCCTCGCGCTTCGATCCCGAAAGGCGGCGCTACCATTTCACTGCGGAAGGGTGGGCGAATGAGCCCTTCGCGGAACTGTTCTGGTTGATGCACGAGGATGTCCTGCGCCTGGTCTGGAACGTGAACCTCCACCTGCCCGATGGCTCCCATTGGTGGAACATCCGGGTGGATGCCCACAGCGGTGCGGAATTGGAGCGTAACGACTGGGTGGTGTCCTGCCAATTCGGCCATGCGGATGGAACGGTGCACGCAACACATGCCCCCGGTTGTGCAGCGCCGGAAATGCCACCCCCGCCGCCCGGCCCCGACACTTATCTGGTCTACCCCATGCCGGTGGAAAGCCCCTCTCACGGGGAGCGCGACTACGTCACCGCGCCCTGGTCGGTGGCACCGGTGGCCTCACCTTTCGGGTGGCACGATGTGAATGGCGTGCCCGGACCCGAATACACCATCACGCGGGGCAACAATGTCTGGGCGCGCGATGATCTATCTGGAACGAATGCCGGTGGCAGCAGCCCGGACGGGGGGGTGTTCCTGGACTTCGCCTTCCCCCTGGATCTGGGTGAAGAGCCGCTGACCTACCTGGACGCTTCCATCACCAACCTGTTCTATTGGAACAACATCTGCCACGATGTGGCCTATGGCTATGGCTTCGATGAGCAAGCGGGCAACTTCCAGGCGAACAATTACGCCCGCGGGGGCCTGGGTGGTGATGCGGTGATCGCGGATGCGCTCGATGGATCCGGTACCGACAACGCGAACTTCGCCACACCCGAGGAAGGCATGGCCCCGCGCATGCAGATGTACCGTTATGAATTCACCACACCGAACAGGGATTCGGACTTGGACAACCTGGTGATCGCCCATGAGTATGCGCACGGCATCAGCAACCGCTTGGTGGGTGGCCCGATGAACGTGAACTGTCTGCGTAACGCCGAGCAGATGGGCGAAGGATGGAGCGATTGGTTCGGCCTGATGCTGACGATGAAAGCCGGTGATACGGGTATGATGCCACGGGGCGTGGCCACCTACCTGTTGGGGCAGCCCATCACGGGCCAGGGCTACCGCCCGGCGCCCTACAGCACCAACTTCGGGTTGAACGACTTCACCTACGCGGCCACCAACAATACCACGCAGATCCTGCAGCCGCACGGAATCGGATCCATCTGGTGTAACGCGCTTTGGGAGGTGACATGGGACCTGATCGGTCTCCATGGTTTCGACCCGGACATCCATCACGGCAATGGGGGCAACAACATCGCCATGCAACTGGTGATCGAGGGCATGAAGCTCACGCCCTGCGATCCAGGCATGGTGGACGCCCGCGATGCCATCCTGTTGGCCGATGAGCTCATCTACGGGGGTGCCCACCGGGACATGCTCTGGGCGGCCTTCGCACGTCGCGGCTTGGGCATTTACGCCCAGCAGGGCTCTTCCTTTTCGCGCACCGACCAGGTGGAGAGCTTCGCCTTGCCGGGTGATGCCGACATGACCGTGGATGCCATCGTTTCTCCACAAGAAGGCACGGTACCCCTTTGTGCCTTCGCTTCGGCCCCGCTCACCGTGCGCCTGCGCAATCTGGGCCTTCAGCCGCAGACCGGGTTCCCCGTGAAATACCGTATGGATCAAGGCCCTGTGACCACCGTGGTCTTCAGCGGCAGCATCCCGCCCGGCGGTACCGCCACGCTGGACCTGGCCGGACCCCTGGGCGCATCCATACCGGCAGGCTTTCACGTATTGGAGGTCTGGTGTGAACTGCCCAACGACACCCAACCGTTGAACGACCTGGCCAGCGTGCGCTTCTTCCTGGTGGACGAGCCTGTGCGGAGCCTGCCTTACCTGGATGACTTCGAGGCGGACGACTTCGTTCCGCACAACGCATGTGATCAGTTGGGCCTTCTGGCCGGCGGCTGGGTGAACGAACAGCTGCCGGGCCGCATGCAGTACAAGTTCCTGCCCGGCTCCCCGGCCGAGATGCAATCCACTGGTGGTCCGAGCGCAATTCCGGGAACGGACCACACCACAGGCACGGCCCAAGGTGGCCTTCTGTACCTGGCGGCATCCAGCGCATGCTCCGCACCGGACATGACCAACAAGCGAGGGTCCGTCGTGGGCCCCTGCCTGTCATTGGCGAACACCACCGCACCACAACTGACCTTCGCGTACAACCTGGGGAGCAATCAGCAGCGTATGGACGTGGAGATCTACCATGCGGGCCAATGGCACATGTTGAAGTCCATGATCTTCATCCTGGCTCCGGGATGGACCACGACCGCAGATATCAACTGGCACACGGAAACGATCCCGCTTCATGAATTCGCTGGATCGATGATCGCACTCCGCTTCACAGGACATGGCCTATCCTCCAGCACGGTGCTGCTGGACGATGTGCGCGTGGAGGACCTCTACCAACCTCTGGTGGCGGCCATCGGCACGGAAGGCACAAGCGTGTGCATGGGAGGTCACCTGATGCTGCGCGATGAGACCGCGTGCGCCGTGCCGGTAACGCAACGCACATGGACCATCGAGCCGACCAACTTCCTCTGGGTCAATGGCACCGGGCCCCATTCCGCGGAACCCGAAGCGGTATTGTTGGGAGATGGCCCTTACACAGTGAAGCTCAGAGTGGACAATGGCATCGAGCAGGACAGTACCACCCTGCAACAGCCGGTGACCCTTGTGGCGGGGGTGCCGCATACCCTGCATCTGCGCCTGGGCCAGTATGGCGAGGACGTCACCTGGCAGGTGCGCCATACCGGTGGCGGTGCGGTGCTGGCTTCAGGCGGTCCCTACCAGACCATACCCATGCCCGATAGCCAGCCACAACCGCCGGTCACCTTCTGTTTGCCAGCGCAGGGTTGCTATGAATTCGTACTCAACTCCTATGGCATCTGCTGTGATGATGGCGCGGGCTGGTTCGAGTTGGTGGACAACATGGGCAGGACCGTGGTGCAAGGCACCATGACCAATGCGCAGGCGCCTCAACTGGTGGTGCCCTTCTGTTCGCCCGGCGATTGTATCCAGCAGCTGCCCTATACCATGGATTTCGATAACGGATATCCGGGTTGGCGGCAGTCCAACACGGACGATACCGACTGGCGGCCCTGGAGCGGCCCCACGCCCACGGCCTTCACCGGGCCCGATGGCGACCACACCACGGGCAACGGCACCTACATGTACCTGGAAGCCGGTCCGGCCACATGGACCGACACGATCGAGACCGTGCTCGTGAGCCCCTGCTTCGACCTGACGGGCGTGGTGGATCCGGTGCTCTCCTTCTGGTTCCACATGCGTCTTGGTGTACTTGCGGGCCACTCGCCCGCAGTGAACGACACGCTGGCCGTGGATGTGGAGGTGGCAGGCGTGCTGCACCGCAATGTGTGGTTCCGCAACGGCTTCCAAGGCCAGCAATGGAATGAGGCGCTCGTGGACCTCTCTCCTTTCGCCGGGGAGCCGGTGCGCTTCCACTTCAGGGCGAAGAAGACCAAGGGCGACCGCAAGGACATGGCCATTGACGACATCCTTGTGGCCGGGTCGCCTGGCTTACGCTTCAACCTCTCCATGGGATTGGCCGGCGCTTGGGACGCCAATGCCGGGCTGATGCGCGATGACTTGCGCCGAACGGGCTTGCTCCCACTGGTGGAGCCTTACACCACGGCGGGATATGTGCATTTGGGTGATGGTGGCGGCGAGAACGTGTCGCCGTTGCGGCTATCCATGCAAGGTGAACATGCCGTGGTGGATTGGGTGTTGGTGGAACTTTGGCCCATCGAGCCTCCCCTTCAGCCCGTGGCCACCCAAAGTGCGCTGCTGCTGCGCAATGGACGGGTGGCAGCCGCCAACGGGGACACCATCCTGGGATTCGCCATTCCGCCGGGCAACTACCTGCCGGCGGTGCGCCACCGCAATCACTTGGCGTGTATGTCCCAGTACTACTGGAACTTCCCGCCCGGCAGCCTGGCCCATTTCGATCTTACCCAACCTGGCTTCGTTGGGGGTGTGGAACCAGTACGCATCATCAATGGCAAAGGCTTCCTGTGGCCCGGCGATGTGAACGGTGACGGGATGGTACGCTACACCGGCGCGAACAACGACCGCGATCCGATCCTGCAGACCGTAGGCGGAGTGGTGCCCACCAACACTGCGGGTGGTTACCTCCCGGGCGATGTCAACCTCGACGGTTTCTTGCGCTATACGGGGTCAAACAACGACAGGGACCCCATCCTGCAGACCGTTGGCGGCGTGATACCTACGAACACCAGGGTGGAGCAGATGCCTTGATCTTAGGAGTGTCTCGAGTGGGTATGCCGATCTACCCCATCCGCTTCCCCACCACCTCCCAGTTCACCACCTTCCACCAGGCGGCCACGTAGTCATTCCGCTTGTTCTGGTACTTGAGGTAGTAGGCATGCTCCCACACGTCGAGAGCCAACAGCGGCTTGCCTTTGAAGTCGCTGACGTCCATCAGGGGGTTGTCCTGGTCGGGGGTACTGCCGATCTCCAGCTTGCCGTTGTTTTCCACCAGCCAGGCCCAGCCGCTTCCGAAGCGTTTCATGGAAGCCTCGGTAAAAAGCTCCCGGAATTTTTCGAGGGAACCAAAGGAAGCGTTGATGGCGTCGAGGACCTTGCCTTTCGGCTTGCCACCCTTTCCGGGCCCCATGATCTGCCAGAAGAAATTGTGGTTCCACGCGCCGCCGCCGTTGTTGCGGGCCTTGGTGCTCCACTGTCCCATACCGGCGAAGAAAGCTGCTTCGTCCGCTGCGGTGATACCCTCCTCGGCCACGGCCTCCATCACATTCTTCACATAGGCCGCATGGTGCTTGCCATAGTGGATCTCCATGGTGCGTGCATCGATGTGCGGCTCCAGAGCATCGAAGGCATAGGGCAGCGGATCCTGCGCCATCACCAAGGGCTTACCAGCGGGGGTGTCTGGCGTGTCCACAGCACCGGTGTCGGTATCATGCTCAGGTGCGTTGCACGAACTGGCGTGGAGGATCACGGGTCCGGCCACCAAGGCACCCAGGCCGGCTTGGAAAGAGCGGGAGAGGAATTTTTTGCGGTCCATGGGCCCGAAGTTAGTCGTCCCGCGGTAACCACATCCATTGAGGCTGACGTTGGTGATCAGGGCGTATCCTTACAGCACTACCAGACGCTAGCCCTGACGACCAACAACGGACAACAGACCGCTGACAACATCTAAGGCTCAAACGCAGTCGGCAGACTGCGATTTGAGCCTCTGTTGAACGAACCGGCTGGTTGGGAGGAGCGCTGCGGCCCTTTATGGAATTTCGATCCACCCGCTGTGGGCGCGGCTTTGCGGGGGTGCAGGGCA
>JBGTIB010000251.1:0-14238 GCA_041745875.1 Flavobacteriales bacterium
CGCAGCAGCAGCCTCAAGGTCATCCAGCACATGCGCAACGAGGCGCACCGCTTCGGCATCACCCACCACCGCGGCCGACGCAGCAAGCGCACCATCCGCACCGGCCTGGAGGAGATCCCCGGCATCGGCCCCGGCACCGCCCAGAAGCTCCTCAAACGCTTCGGCAGCATCAAAGGCATCCGCGAGGCCATGCCCGAGGATGTGGTGGCCGAGGTGGGCGCGAAGACGGCGGAGGTGGTGATGAGGGGACTCGCGAGCGGGGAGTAGCCCATGCGCGGCCCGATCAGGAAGTTGGCGGTGAGCCAACCACGGAGTGCCATGGCCGTGTCCGACCATTTTGTTGGGATCAACAACATGGTCCGGTGCCATTGTGAGAAGTGCAAGGCGTCAAGCAACGAAGTGTACTTTAGGGTCGTGGCCAAGTGGACCGCCTTCTATGTCGAACACAAGCGTATCAAGCCCGAGCGCATCACCCGCCGCATCAAATGAACATCCCAGAGGACGTCCGGATCAAAAAAGCACTCTACGTGGCCGACTACACCATTCGCTTCACCTTCACTGATGGGCATGTGAGCGAGATCAATTTCTACCCCTTCCTTAGTGCAGCTGGCCAAAACCCCATGAACAGTCAGTACCTGGATGTGCTGCGCTTCCGGGAGTTCAAGCTGCATCGCAATGTGGATGTGTACTGGGACGACTGGGAGATGTGCTTCCGTTTCGAGACGATCTACGCGGGGAAGCTGCCGAAGATGCCGAAGGCCCATGCGCGGGCCGTGCGGCGCCGTTCGCTTGCACGCAAGGCGACCTCCTAGGCCTGAGGGGTGTTCGTCACACCGCACACCTGCTCGATAGGTGAGGTGTGATCTGTGAAGTTGGCGTACGTATCCCAGCACACGTATCTTCGTAATACCCCGCCTACGCTAAAGCTTCGGCGGACAATGCGATGAAGACCAAGCTCACCCTCAGCATCGACCGGCGCAAGGTGGCCAAGCTGCGCAAGGCCAGCGCGCGCAAAGGCAAGAGCATCAGCGAACTGGTGGAGAACCTCGCCGACCAGCTGGACGAGCAGAAAGGCGACGACCCCAGCGTTGTTGCCGAGCCTGGTATCGCCAAGTGGTTCGGCTCCCTGGCCGATATCCTTACCCCGGAGGATTTCGAGGCGGACAGTCGGGGCGGAGCCGAGTTGCGCAAGACGGAGTACTATGAGCGCATGAAGAAGGCCAAACGCAAGCGGGCATGATGCGGCTGTTCGTAGATGCCCACATCATCCTCGATGCTTTGGTGGCCCGCGAGGAACATGAAGCTGCTGAGGCCAAGGAGCTGCTCATGCTGGGTGAACAGCGTGCCGTTCACCTGTTGACCACACCGCTCAGCATTGGCGCGGTGCTCTACCTCCTCCAGCATAGCGGTGCAACCAAGAAGGGCTTGCGTCTGAAGAATTCCCGGCGCATCCTGACCGACCTGCTTGCCTGTGTGGAGGTCGTACCCATGGATGAGGGCCACTTCATGCAAAGCGCAGGCAGTCCCTTCCATGACCTGCTGACTGGTGCCCAGTTCTGCGCCTTTGCCGGGGCCGGCACTCTCGATGCCATCGTAAGCCGCGACCCCGACTACGACGGTCATATCGGCGTGAAACGGCTGAGCGCGAAACAGGCGCTAAGGTTGGTGAAGCGGAAGAAGTAGTAGGCCGCACACCGTTCTCCACTTCACAGCTCCGCACTCAAATTCCCAAGACCGGGGTGTGAAGTGTGACCAGGGAGGCGAAAAGGCATTCGCGCTCCATGGAAGGAACTCTGCGGGATCCACACGGACGGGAAGCACTTACATTTGAAACCTACCCTTCCCTTATGATCCGCACCCTCCTGCTTGCCTTGCTGGTCCTTCCGCTGCTTTCGCGGGTCGCCGCACAGAACTTCACCACCACCTTCTTCCCGCTCAAGGAACCTCCCAGCCAGGGCCAGCCCCAGGCGGAGAAGGTGGAGATGCCGACCATGGCCACGGACCGTTACGTGGTGGCATGGGAACAAACCGGCCCGAGTGAAAAGAAGCGCGTATTCTCCGCTGCCGTGTTCGACCGTGCGTCCCAGAAGGAGGTACACCGCGGCACCATCCCGCTCGACCCCACTTTGGCAAGCGTGGAGGAGGTGATCACCATAGGCGAGGATGTATGCATCATCTATCGTGTCCACGATGACAAGGAGCTGCACGTGACGCTCCATGCCTTGCGCCTTTCCGTGCCCAAGCTTGAACCCGTTGGCGGGGTCATCAAACTGGGCTTCTACGCCATTCCCGAAAAGGGCAATCGCTCGCGGAACGACTACTGGATCACCATTGCCCCCAGTCCGGACGGCAGCAAGTGGGGCATCCTGTTGCACAAGCGCGTCAAGGATAAGGATGTGCAGGAATTCGCCTGCTGGATGAAGGATGCCTCACTGGAGCCCTTGTGGGAGCATGTGTTCAAGATCCCCACGGAAGCGGAGCGCGTGGAAGCCCGTTCGATGCACGTGAGCGATGAAGGAGTGGTCCATGCCATGTTCTCACACAACAAACCGGGCAACCTGCAGACCGGATATTGGACCGTGAGCGATCCGCGCTGGCCGCCCAACATCGGCAGGTTGGATGCGAACGGGGTGACCATGAAACCACTGGATATCGGCGCGGGCCGGACCATGTTGTTCCCTGCCTGTGTGCCGGTGGAGGATGGTCTCGTCATCGGTGGTATCGTGCATGACAAGGACGCCAAGGGCAAGGACGCCAAGATCGGGACCATCGCCGTGGGCCCCGACCTTGCACCGCGCTCCGCAATGGGAACGCTGGCCCTTCCCGGCCTGAAACCCGAAGCAGTGAACTTCCTGGAACTCCGCGCCAATACGGGTACGACCTGGATGTTCATCCATAGCAATGAAGCGTTGGTCACCGCGGTGGGCGATGGTACCGGTCTGAAAAAAGTGGGCAGCATGATCCCGTTCGCCGATATCAAAGGCTCGTTCGAATTGACCAACTCCAACGAACGACCAGCAGCGGTATTCTATGATCTGACCAAGAATATCGAAGCCATGCGCACGGGCGATGCGGTCCGCACCGGGGTCTCCTTCCTCCACGAGCCCGCCATCATCACCTGGGGCACCGATGGAAAGCCGAACGTACAAAAGGCCATCACCGGACACGATGGTGTACGCGACATATTGATCCGGGTCCCGCGCAGCAGTCACATGTGGACCGGAAAAGGGATCCTGCTCGATCGCCTGGCGGGCAAAGAGGCGGGGGTGATCCTTATTGAAACGAAGTAGCTCTCTGGCTTTTCTGATTTGCAGTGGCATCAAAGGCCTCCGCGAAGCCATGCCCATGGATGTGGAGGCCGAGGTGGGGGCGAAGAAGGCGGAAGTGGTGTTGAAGGGATTAGAGAATGGGTGAATAATTGGGGCGTGCCCCCTCGCAAAAGCCTCGGGGTCGCGTGCTCCGCTGTAGCCGGACTTGTCAGGGGCAGCATCTACGGCACTGCGGGGTCGCTCCTCTGTCGCGCCTCCGCGTTGCACGTGACTGCACGGCCCTGCCTGCGCCGGGCTGCCGCTGCGCCCGCTCACGCAAGCGCACGTTCCACACGACGCATCGTGTACGCTTCACGACTCCTTCAGGTCATGCTCCCAGATGCGAAGCACGCTCCATCCTTTAGCGCGCAGTTCTCGGGCCACTTTCCGATCGCGGGATTTGTTGGCGGCGATGATTGTCGGCCGTACTTTGTCACCACGCCAAACCCCAAGAAGAGCGGCAACCCGAACGAACGCAATTACCCATGACCTCGAAGTACCCAAACCCACTGCATGATGACACGAATGGCACCTTCGACGCCTACGAGTTGCAGGAAGTCGGCGAATACGTGGACGATAAAGAGCGAGTTTTTCTAGAGCCGATCTTCTCGAAGGATGCCAATCCGAAGAAGCGCTTTTGGACTATCTACGGTCATACAATGGGAGAAGGTGTGATGGCGCTGGTAGACGTGGACAAGGAGGAGTATGCCATCGAGATCTTGAAGCGTATGGGAGTGGTTAAATAGCGGAGCATTCTCCAATGGCACAGAAGAAAGACCAGTGGACGCGTGAACAACTTCTGATTGCGCTTAACCTATACCATAAGGTGGCATTCGGGAAGTTCCACGCGAAGAATAAAATGCTTGTAGACATCTCGGAGCGTATGGGGCGGAAGCCTTCCGCACTTCCGATGAAGCTGAGCAACCTCGCTTCCATCGACCCCGAATTCCGTAAGACCGGCCGCAAGGGATTGAAAGGTGCGAGCGAGTTCGACCGTGCCATGTGGGCGGAGTATCACGCAAACTTGAACGATTTAGCTCCCGAGGGCGAGGCGCTCTTGGCCGAACTGATGACCGGTGACGCAGATTCTCCCATCGAAGTACAACCGGACGGTAAGGTGTTGCGCGTTCCAGAAGGCTCAACCGAAGGAACAGCTTCAGTGAAGGTGCGTCGAGGGCAACGCTACTTCCGCCAAGCGGTACTGAATGCGTACAAGGGTCATTGCGCGATCACTGGTCTCAGCATCCGTGAACTTCTGGTCGCTTCCCACATCATTCCCTGGAGCAAAGCAGAAGAACACCGCCTCGACCCCCAGAACGGCATCGCCCTGAACGCCCTTCACGACAAAGCCTTTGACCGCGGCCTGATCACTTTCGATACCGACCTACGGCTTGTACTCGCCCCTTCGCTGCGCGACCATTTCGCTAACGCGACCATAGCCCAAAGCTTCAAAGCCTACGAAGGCCAGCCCCTGACCTTTCCCGCTGAAGCTGCGGGACCGAAAGCCGAATACCTGGAATACCACCGGACCAAGGTGTTCGATCAGCCCTAAACCACCACCTCCCCAAACCCACTGTTCACCGCAATACCATGCAGCGGTACAATGGTGTCCCGCAGCTTGTCGCCGAAGAGGTAGCGGTCGGTCACTTGGTGGAGCGGGGTGTGTACCACTGTGAGGTAATCCTCCAACAGCTTGGAGCGCAGGTCATGTTCGCGGACAACGGTGGCCAGTTGCCAATGCGCTTCGATGAAGGGCTTCAGATGGTGCTGTAGGCTGGGCAGGCGATCGCTCTTGCCCATGTTGTAGGCAGGTGCAGAGGGCACCAGGTTCCAGAGCTGGTCGTGCGCGACGAATGCATAGGGGATGAAGTGTTCCATGTGGTAGTCCGCACCTACAAGCTGGCTGCCGGTGTATATGCATGCCACGTCAGCGGTGTGGTCCATCACAGTGTTCCACAGATCGCGCTGGGCGCTGAGCGCATTGCGGCTGGGCGGTCGAACCAGCTTGTCCACGACCTGCAGCACATTGGGGTTGCGCGTCTGGATGAACTGGGCGAGGTTCCACAGGGTGAAGTCGCGCAGTACGATCCGGTGTTGGGTGAGGTAGGCTGCCCACTCTAGTGGTATCTCCAGCCGATCGCCGTAAAGGATGTAAGGGGCGCCATGCTTCGCCTCCTGTGAGCGATGCATCACCTGCGCATCTGTGAGGTTGCTGGAATTGAGCCACGGACTGAGGAAGCGGAAACGCACCCAACGGCCCAGACCCATGATGGCCTTCGCACTGATGGGATCCTCAGTGTGGAGCAATGCGAACTCCAGGTCGGCGGGCTTGGCATGTGCCGGGAGCTTCTCCTGTTCAGCTAAGAGTCGCACTACTTCATGCAGTTTGTCCCACGCCCCGAAGGAGAGCCGGAAGTAGTTGACCGGGTACCACGCATGGACGATCATGCGGACATACAGTGAGCGCAAGGGAATTGAAGTGCGCCCTTCACCCAGCACATCCAACAGGGCCAGCAACCAGAAATACTTGTAGGTGGCGGTGGTGCTGCGGAACACCCCAGCCAAGCGGTCGATGCGGAGAGAGCTATGTTCCGGAAGGCTGGTCATTGCCGAAGGCCAAAGTACGGGGCCTTCAACTCCGCCAAGAACGTAGGGCGTTCACCTTCCCCCGATACTCCACCCCCCTTACCGCAACTGCACCCCCTTCAGCAGCAGACGCTGCCAGGCGCTGTGCGTGCGCAGGTAGTCCTTGATGGCCGGGTTGGTGGGGATGAGCTTCCACTTCTGCTCTTCCACATGGCAAAGCACCTTTTCCATCAGGGCATCGCCCACGCCGAGCGGCTGCAGGGCTTTGGGAACGTGGATGCCGGTGAGGAAGATCCGTTCCCCATCGCGGTCGTATTCCACGATCGCCCGCATGCCGTCCACCCGCGTCACGAACTGGCGGTTGTCGGGTTCATCGATCAGCTCCAGCATGGACGGAACGAAGGGGGTGGGAGGAGCGGTCTTCTTTGCCATGCTGCAAAAGTAGGAGGCGCTTTGAGTTGTGGATAGGGGTCGCATTGAGGTCCCCGTCCCGTCGGGTTACGCTCGGGGTCGGGGTCATAGGCCAAAACACAGAGCATGGGAGCCTCTCACGGAGTCACGGAGGCACGGAGATGAGCCGTATGATCCGGCAAAGCTGAATTTCTCCGTGCCTCCGTGTCTCAGTGTGAGAAAGAAGGGCTCGATCCACATTACCCGTTCAACTTTGATCGCTTTCGCCAAATTGCCTCCTCAATGACCGGACGTACTCCGCCAACCGGCCAAAGCCCATGACTGCGGTCTCCACGATCCTTCCCTTCCACAATGCGGCCACCACGTTGGATGCCGCCATCGCCAGCATGGCCGCCCAGACCTACACGGACCGGGAACTCCTGCTGATCGACAATGCCAGTACCGATGATGGCACTACGATCGCACAGCGTTGGACCGCCCGCGACCCGCGGATCCGCTTGTCACACGAACCCCGCCTCGGCATCGCCCACGCACTGAACACCGGACTGGCACGAGCGAAAGGCAGGTACATCGCCAGAATGGATGCCGATGACCTGTGCCATCCGGAACGCCTGGAAAAGCAGGTCGCCTACCTCGCTGCACACCAGGACATCGGCGTTGTGGGAACGCGCACAGCCTTCGCCAGCACAGTGGAAGAAAGCCGCGGCATGCAAGCCTTCGTGCAGTGGCAGAACGAACTGATCACTCCGCACGCGCACTTCGTGAAACGTTTCGTGGACGCTCCGCTCGCGCACCCCACCGTCATGTTCCGTCGTGAACTGGTGGAGCGTCATGGTGGCTACGATACGGGCCCCTTGCCCGAGGACCACGAGCTGTGGTTGCGTTGGATGGACGCCGGGGTGCATTTCGCGAAGCTGCCCGAGGAACTGCTCACCTGGAACGACCATGCCGGGCGACTGAGCCGCACACACACCAACTACAGCGTCGATGCCTTCTTCAGCACCAAGGTGAAGTGGCTGGCGAAGTGGCTGCACCGCAAGCTGAACGGTCGTCCGCTGATCGTGGCGGGTACGAGCAAGCTATGTCGGGAACGTGCCGCGTTGTTGGAAGCGGAAGGCATCGCGGTACATGCATTCACCGATGTGAAAGGACGCGGAGTGTCGGGCTACACCTTCATTCCGCATTTGGATCTCCCCGCTGCAGGAGACGCGTTCGTCGTGTCCTTCATCAGCCAACGGGGTACGGGTGATCGGATCGCGGAATTCTTTGTGGGCAGAGGTTTGGTCGAAGGACAAGACTTCATCCTGGCCGCTTAGCTTCGTCGGCATGAGCGAAGCCACCAATTGCAAGAGTTGTGGCACTGCGGTCGTGGGCGGATTTTGCTCCGCTTGTGGTGAGAAGGTGCTCACCGCGGAGGACCACACATTGTCGCACTACTTCGGGGCACTGCTCAACGCCTTCACCTTCGCCGACAATAAACTATGGAACACGCTGAAGGCCGTTGTGCTGCGGCCGGGTGAGTTGAGCACGGCGTACATGGAAGGGCGGCGGGTGAAGTACATGCGCCCGGTGGCCTTCTTCTTCCTGGCCAACTTCATCTACTTCCTGGCGCCCATTTTCGAGACCTTCAACACCAGCTTTCATAGTCAGCTGAATTACCAGCATTACAGCTCCTATGTGCGTCCCGTGGTGGATGCGCATCTCGCGGAGAGCGGCCTGTCGCTGGAGGAATTCACCGCGCTGTACGAGCCGGCATCGAGCGACAATGCCAAACTGCTATTGGTGGTCATGGTGTTCGCGCTCTTCGTTCCTCTGCTGATCATCTACGTGCGAAAGCGATCGTACATCAGCGCCTACGTCACGGCGGCTTTCGAGTTGATGGCCTTTCACCTGTGGGTGACCACGGTATTCCTCGGCTTGTTCGCCCTCGGCATGGTTAAGCTGGTACATGCCTTCGGTGGTTCCATTGAATACTTGTTGGCGGATGACTATCTCTCCATTCCGCTGTTGCTGCTCCACTTCTGGGTCACGATCAACCTTGGCCGTCGCTTCTTCGGATGCAGTTGGGCGGGATCCATCTGGCGTTCCATCGCCATGGTATTCGGCCTGCAGTTCGCGCTCGTGGCCTACCGCATGATACTGTTCGCTGTCACCTTCTGGGTGGTGAGTTGAAATGCGGACGACCGGCAAACTGTTCCACGTACGTAGCACATTTGTGCATATCCATGGCAAAATGCGGGTCGATCACAGCAGTGCGCATCGATCCGCAAGCCGCTTAGCTTAGACCGCATGGAAGGTGGTGGTCGGTCCAAAGTTCAGCGTGTCCGAAAAAGGGAGCATTTGGATCCGTACGGTCGGCTGTTGTCCGGACTGGAACACTTCGTGAAAGGAGATCGGTGGAAGCTGCGCAGCACACTGGTCCTGGTCCTGCTCTCCTTCTTCCTCCACTATCCCAGTTACCAGCATCTGCACCAACATCTCAGCGGCGAACTGATCGAGGAGAACTGGAGCCATGTGGAATGGCAGCGCGACGCTTTATTGTCGCCCGCCTCGGAGGTGGAGAGCGACCGTTTGAAGAAGACCACGTTCCGCCTGACGGTGCCGGTCATTGCGCGGACCCTACACCTTGGGCCACTGGGGATCTACCTGCTGCAGGTGTTGCTCGGGGTCCTGCTGATCCACCTGACATTGACGCTCGCGCATCGGCATACGCAGGACCGCGTGATGGCGCTGTTCTTCACGACCGGGCTGGTGTGTACCTATGCCGGTAGTGCCGCCTTTTTCGATACCTGGGGGCATTTCGATGCCTTCGCCTACTTCCTGCTGGTACTGGCCCTGGCATCCCGGCGCGCACCGGTGATATTCGGCGCCGTGCTGCTCGCAGCGTTCACCGATGAACGGGCGTTGATCGCCTCGGCCTTTGTCCTCCTGTACCATGGGCTTGAACGAAGGGATGGTGCAACCACCGGATCAAGGAGTACATGGCCGGCGGTGGTCGCCGTGTGCGCGTCGTGGTCCACCTACTTCGCCGTCCGTTATTGTTTGAACGTGCAGCATGGGTTCGCCACCGACACTTCGGGCATCGGCATGGCCGTGATGTGGGAACAGATCAACCCATTGGCTTGGGGACTTTGGACCGGACTGGAAGGAGCCTGGCTGTTGGTGCTGGCCTTCTTCGTCATGCTGGGCCTGGCACGCGACGGAAAGCGTATGGGGCTCTACGGTGGTGCTTTGCTGGTATTGATCGTCGTCACTTCCATGGTCACCGACCTGACGCGCAGCATGGCCTATGCCTTCGTGATGCTCTTCCCCATCCTCGCTTGGCTGCATGGAAGATTGCACGCTGATCAATTGCGGACGTTGCTGTTCTTCGCGTGCCTCGTGTCCTTGCTGCACCCGATGTACTACACCTTCGGCAAGGACCTGCTGTACCCCGTGGATTCGATGCCCATCAAGGCCTTGCGGGCGCTGCGTCTGATGTACCTCTGAGTCCGAACGCTACCACTACTCCTCCAACACCCGTTCACCGCGCACCGGTCGAAGCGCATCGCGTAACACTTTCATGTAGCGTTCGTCGCACTCCATCACTGCCGTGGAACGTACGGTCTGCTCCGACACCCAATGGCGGTATCCGGTGATCGCCTCGCGCACGCAGAACTGGTCGAGGTGCTTGAGGAAGTGCTCGGCGGTCTTCGGTGCATCGGGTCCGAAGAAGTCCCAGTGGAGGCGGATGAGAGGCATGGAAGTGGGAAGACCACAGAGGCACTGAGGCGCAAAGGTCACAAAGGTCGATCTTTCCAATAGTTGGGGAAGACCACAGGGGCGCAGAAGCGCGGAGGACGCAAAGCACGATCACGCGTACAGTGCTCCGTTGATCACGCGTCGGATGCCGTGTTTTAGGAGCGCTTCATTGAAGTTGATGATCAGGCCCAAGTTGCAACCCGTGAGCTTCAGGTAGGTCAGGAGTTGGGCAATATGCGCATCGTGGATCGCTTCAACGGCTTTCACTTCCACCACAATACGCCTGTCCACCAGGACATCGAGGCGCATCATAGTGCCCAGATCGCGACCCTTGTAGCGGACAGGCACGCCAACCTGGCATTCCACATGAAGACCTCTATCTCGCAGCTCCTGGATGAAGCACTGCTCATAAATGCTTTCCAGCAGTCCCGGACCCAATTCACGGTGTACCTCGATCGCGGCGGCGATGATGCGCGATGAAAGCTCGTTGATCGGTATGGACCTATTCTCCATCCTCTCTGTGATCCCTGTGACCCTGTGACTCTGTGGTCTTCTTACGCCAGCTTGTCGCTCAACAGCCGCATCTCCATCATGGGCGCCATCCGTTCGTAGAGGATCCGATAGGTGGTTTCGGTGATGGGCATGTCCACACCCAACTTCGCGTTGATCTCGTGTACGCACTTCACGGCGTGGTAGCCCTCGGCCACCATGTTCATTTCGAGTTGTGCGGCACGCACGCTATAGCCCTTGCCCACCATGGTGCCGAACTCGCGGTTACGGCTGAAGGTGGAATAGGCCGTGACCAGCAGATCGCCGAGGTAGGCTGGTTCGTTGATGTCGCGTTGGATAGGATGCACCGCTGTCACGAAGCGTTCGATCTCCTGGATGGCACGGCTTACCAGCACTGCGCGGAAGTTGTCGCCATAGCCCAGGCCTACGCTGATACCGGCGCACACCGCGATCACGTTCTTGAGGATCGCGGCGTACTCGGTGCCGTAGATGTCATCGCTCAGCGTGGTCTTCATGAAACGGCCATTGAGCGCCGTGCCCATGGCCTGTGCGGTAGCAGCGTTCTGACTGGCGATGGTGAGGTAGCTGAGCCGTTCCATGGCCACCTCCTCGGCATGGCAGGGTCCGCAGATGACACCGAAGTCGCCCTCCGCCACACCCCTGTGCTGGAAGAGGTATTCACCTACGATCTGGTTCGTTTCGGGCACGATCCCCTTTACCGCACTGAATACGGTCTTCCCCTTCAGCTCATCGGGGCCCAGCAGGTCCATGGTGGCCTGGATGAAGGCGCTGGGCACGGCGATCACCAGGATGTCCGCGTTGTTCACCACCGTATGGATGTCGCTGTCCATGGCCAGCCGATCCGGATCGAATTGTGCGGCACTGATGTAGTCCGGATTGTGGCCGTATTTCCGGATGTGTTCGATGGTCTCCTTGCGGCGCACCCACCAGCCCACCTGGGGTGCGTTGGCCGAGAGCAGTTTCACCAGCGCGGTGCCCCAGCTACCGGCGCCGATCACGGCGATGCGTTGTGCGTTGGTCGTCATCCGGGGCGAAGATCGGTGATGTTCCGCCATGGTCTGTCCCTTGCACCGTCAGCGTCGACCCTCCGGGTCGACCAACCGGTGCATTGCTGAATCCGCGAAGACGACCCGGAGGGTCGACGGTGCCGGTGGTGCGGCATTGAACATTCACCCGCTGCGCGAGATGATCAGAAGGTGATATCTACAGTCACCTCCTTCCCCTCCCGCAGCACCTTCACCGGCGCTGTATCGCCCTTGTTGAATTGCCCCAGTGCCTTCATGTAGCCCATCATATCGGGCACATCCACCGTGCCGATGCGCAGCACCACATCGCCCTTCAGCAGGCCAGCGGCGGCGGCTGGTTTGCCTTCGGTCACGCCATCGATGCGCATGCCGGTACCACTGAACATGTAGTCGGGCACCACGCCCAGGGTCACCTTGAATCGTGGTGTGGCAGCGGCGTTCTCCTCGTCGGTCTTGGTGAACTCCAGGTCGCCGCGCTCATCCAGACGCACCATCAGTTCCTCGATGTATCGCGTGATGCGCAGCATGCCCGGGTAGTTCAGCTTCTCCCAAGTGTCGGTGGGCTTATGGTAGTGATCGTGTGTGCCGGTAAAGAAGTGGATGGCCGGAATGTCCTGAAGGTAGAAGCTGGTGTGGTCGCTCGCACCTATGCCACCCAAGGTGGACTTGATGGTGAGTTCACCCGTGTTGATACTGTCCACCACACTCCATGCAGGTGATGTGCCCACCCCATTGATGCCGATGCTGCCCACGCTATCCAGCATGCCCACCATGTCCAGGTTGATCATGTAGTTGATCTTGTCCAGGGGATAGGTGGCGTTCTTCGTCCAGTGGTTCGATCCGTAGAGCCCCTTCTCCTCGCCGCTGAAGGCGATGAAGAGATGGTCGCTGCTGCGCGTGGTCTCCATTCCCTTCAGGTCGCGGGCCAAATGCATCAGCACCGCCGTACCGCTGGCATTGTCATCAGCACCGTAATGGATGGCAGGCTCGCCACGGTGGCGGCTCCCTTCCTGTCCCCAACCCAGATGGTCGTAGTGCCCCCCGACCACGGTGGTCGCACCCACGCCGTTGTCCAGCAGGCCCACCACGTTGTACGCGGTGCGTTCCTCGCGCAGGATATCGACCGTGATCACACAGGGGTTGTTGTCGATCAGCAGGATGTGGTGCTCATCCTTGTTGAGGAAGACGACAGGTACTGACGTTGGTTGGATCTTGGCGCGCAACTCCGGACCGGGCGTTTCGGCCTGGTCATCCTCGTTGTAAAGCACCACACCCACAGCGCCGCGCTGCACGGCCTGTTCAATACGTCCGCGCAGGTCGTGATGCGCAAGGAACTTGCTGTGTGGATGAATGCCGTCCGGTGATCCGATGAGCATGGCGACGATACGGTCCTTCAGTTCGAGGTCGGCGTAATCATCATGCTCCAGCTCGGGCGCATGGATGCCGTGTTCCACCTTCATGATCTTGCCGCGCGCCACCCCGCTCGCCGACAGCGATACGGGGAAGAAGTCCTCGCTCGGCTTCAAGCGATCACGGCCGATCTGCAGGCTGCTATTCGGACCGGCCACCGGTGGTGCCAGAAAGGTGAAGGCCTGGAGGTAGGAGCCATCATCCCCCTTCGGTACCAGTCCCAGCCGTTCGAACTCGGCAGCGATATGATCGGCGGCGAGCTTCTCCCCCGCTGTTCCAGCCTCGCGGCCTTCCAATTCCTCGCTGGCCAGGTATTGCACATCGGCGCGCATCAATTCGAGGGCCACCGAATCAGGGAGCAACTGCGCTTGGAGCAGCAAGGGCGCCACCACGGCGGCAAGCCACATCAGTCTTGCGATCATGCGGCGAAGATATCCCGTCCTCCTGCCGCGATCTGTCACCCGAGCGCCATGAAAAGAGAAGCCCCGAAGCGCGTGGCTCCGGGGCTTCGTAGTGTTCGTATGCTGTTGGTTCAACTGGCCTTGCGGCGCAGTGCTGGCAGATCCGAGAAGCCCGTTGCGGTGAGCTTGCCTGCATCCACCAGGCGCTTGTAGACGTCCAGTGTGCGTGTCTCGAAACTCAACTCCGTGGTCCCGGCGGTCACCGCTTCGTACACTTCGCGGATACCGTCGGAAACCGACACTTCAGGCACGAAGCCGAGCACGGCCTTCGCCTTGTCAGCATTCACACGGTAGTCGCGGTTGTCCATGTCGGCGGGGGAGAAGGTGACTTCCACCGGAATGGGCAGCGTTGCCTTGATGTCCTGGGCGAGTTCGGCAATGGTTACGTTGCCATAGCACAGGTTGAAGATCTCGCCAGCCACTTTCTCCACGGGTGCCTCGATGGCCATCGACATGGCGCGGGCCACATCACGCAAGTGGATGAAAGGCCTGTTCTGGCTGCCGTCGCCGTTCACCACGAGGGAGCCCTTGGTGGTGGCGTGGTAGGTCATGATGTTGACCGCAAGGTCGAAACGCATGCGACGGGAAAGTCCGAACACGGTGGCGTTGCGAAATGCCGTTACGGCGAAGTCGGCATCATTCAGCTTGAACAGCGCTTCCTCGCTCAACCGGTTGCACAGGGCGTATTCGGTCAATGGGTTCACCTTGCTTTCCTCGGTGCAGTCGCTTTCATGACCGGCGCCATAGACGGAGCAGGAGCTGGCC